>JBJENT010000123.1:0-14446 GCA_051880335.1 Lachnospiraceae bacterium | reverse complement strand
AAATGGAAGAACTGGCTGTTACCGATCCCCTTACCAAATGCAAAAACCGCATGGCCCTGGAGTGGGCTTACCGCGGAAGTTACGATACGTCCCAGACGATCAGTGTGATCATGTGTGACTTAAACGGATTGAAAAAGGTAAATGATTCCTATGGTCATGAAGCCGGGGATAAATATATCTGTGATTCTGCCGAAGTATTAACATCCTGCTTTGGAAAAGAGAATGTATATCGAATAGGTGGGGATGAGTTTGTTGTCATAATACTTGGAGAAACAGAAGAATATATTCAAAAAAAGATGAAGAAAGCAAAGCTTTATTGTGAACTGAAGAATGTGAGTATTTCTTTTGGAAGGGCATATCGGAGGCTTGCAAAAGAACCATTTGAAAGTATTATGAGGGAAGCAGACAAAAAGATGTATGATGCCAAAAATGCATACTATGCGGCAGAGGAAGTTGAATAGCTGATCATATGCATTTCAAAGTCAGAATGATGTTACTGGAAAGGAATAGAGCATGAAGGACATATCAACAAAGAACAGAATATTGGAAGCGGCACTTACTGTGTTTTCAGAAAAAGGATATGACGGAGTGGGGGTAGATTTCATTGCAGAGACTGCAGGTATGAAAGGTCCCTCTCTATATAAGCACTTTAAAGGTAAGGAAGACATTCTGAATGCATTAATCGAAAAAGCGGAGCAATATTATGAGACTCAGTTTTCTTCTGAACTGCTATATGGAAAGGTACCTGATTCGGTGGAAGAATTGAAAACAGTCTGTCTTGAAAAAGTTGATTTTACCATGCACAACCCGATGATCAAGAAGGTCAGAAGAATGTTGGCAATGGAACAGTTCCGAAGTCCCCGGATTGCAGAAATCACAAGCAAGCATCATATCGATGGATTGCAGGAGACGTTTCAAAAGATATTAGAGGGAATGATGGAGAAAAAGGTCATAAAACAGGGGGATGCCGAAGTGCTGGCACTGGAGCTGATCGCACCGGTCTCTTTATTGATTCATATATATGACAGGCAGCCGGAACGGGAAAAAGAGGTTATGGAGCGGATAGAAAAGCATTTGGGGACGTTCCTTTTGTCCATAGAATAGCCCTTTTGTCTTTAGAATAGCCCTTTGTCTTTAGAATGGCTTTTTCGCCCACAAAATGGCTGTTTTTTTAAAAAAGCAACTACCGGTTGACAAATTGAAAGCCCGATTTGGTGGTTTGCAACCGGACAGTAACCTATGATGATGTTGTCAATAAGACAGGAAATCATAAGGAGGAAATGAAAAATGATATTAGCAGACAAGATTACAGAAGAAAGAAAAAAGAATGGATGGTCACAAGAGGAACTGGCAGATAAGCTTGGGGTTTCCAGGCAGGCTGTTTCCAAATGGGAAAGTGCCGGAGCAGTTCCGGATCTGCAGAGAATTATACAGCTGTCAGAATTATTTTCTGTGAGCACAGATTACTTATTAAAGGATGAAATGGAAGTGGAAGCGTCATCTGATATGATGAAAGGAATAAATGAGGATATGACGCTTAGAAAAGTTTCCATGGAAGAAGCCAATGAATTTTTAGATATGAAAAGGAAAGGTGCACCTTCTATTGCTAATGCAGTATCCGTGTGTATTATCAGTCCGGCACTTTTGATCTTTTTATCTGGAATGGCAGAGTCCGGTGTCGCAAAGATGACGGAAGGCATGGCAGCAGGAGTGGGGATGATATTTCTGTTTGTTATGGTTGCGTTGGCTGTATTTACCTTTATTACATACGGAATACGGGAAAGCCGTATGGAGCATTTTGAAAAGGAAAACTTTGAAACAGCATATGGCGTAACCGGAATGGTAAAGGAAAAACGCCGGGATTATGAAGGTACTTTTGCACGGGGAATTTCCTTTGGTGTAGTATTCTGCATCCTGGCTGCACTGCCTCTGATTATCGCAGGAACTATGGGCGCTTCTGATTTTGTATGCTGCAGTCTGGTTGGACTTCTTTTGCTTATGGTTGCATCAGGTGTAAATATGATGATTCGTGTCGGCATGATAAAATCCAGCTATGACACTCTGCTGCAGGAGGGTGAGTTCTCTGCAGAAGAAAAGCTTGCCAAAAAGAAATCCGAACCTTTTGCAGGTGCTTACTGGTGTTTGGTGACAGCTATTTATCTGGGTTGGAGTTTTTGGACAATGAATTGGTCGGCTACCTGGATTGTCTGGCCGGTAGCAGGCGTATTGTTTGCAGCTTTGTCAGCAATATTCCGAATTAAAAAATAAGTGACATTTTGCCTTAAGGAAGATATGATAGGAGATTATGAGGATGGAAACAGAAAAACACATCTACATAAGAAAGAATAATGCTGAGGAGTTCCTTGCTCATATAGATAGATTACTGTGAACTCCTTTTCCTACACCATTATCACAGCAAAAAGAGGAAAGTAAAACATGAAAATAGTGACGATACACGGACAAAATCATAAAGGTAGTACTTATATGATCGCTCAGGAGCTGGTTGATAAGATCAGTGATAGGAAAAGAGGTGTGGTGGAGAAAAAGGAGTTTTTCCTGCCGGCAGATTTTGATGAATATTGTACAGGATGTTATACCTGCTTCCAAACGGATTTGTCAAACTGCCCTCACTATCAGAAACTGGAGCCTATAAAAAATGCGATTCTTGATGCGGACCTTCTGATTCTGGAAAGCCCGGTATATGTATATCATGCCACAGGACAGATGTTGAGTCTTCTGGATCATTTTGGCACCTGGTGGGTGATTCACAGACCGGAAGAGAGTATGTTTAAAAAACATGCAGTGGTTCTCACCACAGCAGCCGGTGGCGGCATGAAGAGTACCCTGAAGGATATGGCAGACAGCCTGGAAATGTGGGGGATATCAAAGGTTTATAAATACGGAGTTGGTGTTCAGGCATCACGTCCGGATGAAATCCCGGAATGGATCATGAAAAAGATTCATAAAAAGACAGATAAGCTGGCGAATCAGATTTGCAGTTCAGAAGGAAAAGGCAGAATGAATCTTCGTGGGAAAATGTGGTTTTCTCTCATGAAGCTTGCACATAAACAATTCGGCGCAATGGAATCGGATTACGCTTATTGGGAAGAAAAGGGCTGGCATTAAGAAGAAATCTTTTTTGAAATGATCTTTTCGATAACACCTTTAGGGGGTCCTGTCAGACGATTGATTTGTCTGATAGAAAGCCCTTTTTTTGCGCAATAATATGATATTGTTATTTCTTTCAAGTAATGTGAGCTTTTGAAAATCGGCCACTGTTTCACAGTTGTATTCGGTGCGGATGATATCCCGTGCAACATCATCAGGAAGTCTAGATATAATAGCCTACTTAAATATAATGATAAATTGTTTTGGGAAACTGCTTCTGCAAAAGAATAGTGGACAAGACAAGAAGAAAATCAGAAAAAATAGCATGGAACTATTAGAGATAGAATAAGAACAAGTTGGGGATTTGTTATAACAAAAAGGAACAGTGATGATAAAAAGAAAAGTTCGAATAATAAAGGAATGTATTTGAACAGATATAAAGTATCATTTATATTATCGGTAACAATGGAAATCGTAATTTATTCCCTATTTCGTATAAATGCTAATAATTTCTTAGATTCATTATTAAATTGTAACACTAGGATGAAATCGAAACACAGGGTAAATTGCTAACAAAATATACGATGAAAAAACCTGTCAGGGGGATTACTCTCTGGCAGGTTTATTTTATGGGTCATTACCAATTATTATTTAATTTTGTTTCATAGCGTTAATCAAATTCAAGAGAGCAGCTATTTCTTCTTGCGATAGACCGGACAAATCTATTTCCTGCTTTTGTTCTATTCCTAATAAATAGTCAGTGCTTACATTGTATATTCTTGCAATGTGAATAAGGATGTCATAAGAAGGAAGTCGCAGACCTGTTTCGTAAGCACTTATAACAGACTTTGTAGGACCCAATTTCTGAGCCAGTTGTGCTTGGGTCATATTCTTTTTTAAACGCAATGTTTTCAACGTGTTTCCAAAGTCAACCATATCAAAACCTCCTTCATGCCCATAATACTATATAATCGGTATTTAATGGGTTGATTATGTATTGGGTTAGTTGACTATTGAAGTATACAGATTTATAATTATGCTTGTATATGCAATAAAATGTCAAAGTGTGTAATATCAATAAATATTGTATACGGAGGAGAAAAAGTATGGATTTTAAAAAAAGGAACATGCCTAAAACAGAGGTACAAGACGGAAATAGCAGCAAAATACGTGAAGCTGAGAATGGCTGGATGAAGGCAAAAAAGTCAATGAATGATGCCATTTATGAATTAGGTAAGGTTTATTTTGAAGCGAACAAAGATAATACATCATCGGAGTTTGCTGCAAAAATCGAAACTATCAATACTAAAACAAAAGAGGAATATATTTGGCACCAGTATCGCCTAAGTTTGGAAGGACAGAGGATGTGTGATAGCTGTAATTCCCTCATAACATCTGATAGTGCTTTTTGCAACAGATGTGGCGCGGCAGTTACACAGATAGATTTTTCATCTATATTAAACCCTACAAATAATATGCAGTCAGATAGTAATGCCAATCAGGGGAAGAACTGTCCGAAATGTGGGAAAAAACTTGTAGAAGGAGCATTATTCTGCGAAGCATGTGGCACAAAAATAATCTGAATATCAACAGAAAGCGAAGAACTTACTGTTGATAAGAGAACGAATAAGGCAATTTTTTTGAAATAACTACATCTAGAGGAGGATATACTATGATTTGTAGAAATTGCGGAACAAATTTAAGTGATGGGGCACGGTTTTGTACGAAATGTGGACAGAAAGTCGAAAATGTGGCACAAGGTACAGGGATGAACACAGCGCCTAACACAGGAATGAGCACATCGTCCAATACGTATTATGGTCAGCCTGTAAATAGTGGAAATTACAATCAGAATAAACCAAAGAAAAAACATACCGCTCTGATTGCTATTGCCATTGTATTAGGAGGTATTTTCCTTCTAATTGGCATAGTTTTCATTAGTGCCGTATTTTTATCAAAAGGTGATGATAAAGATGCAGGACAGTCAGAGGCTGAAGATCCCTATTATGATGATGTGATACGGTGCATTCAGGGAGACTGGTATGTTTGGGAGAAAGATGGAACGCGGCGGGCTTTTTGTATTGACGGAACAAGAGTCACGGAATATGTGCATTTTGATATCTTAGGTGAGGACAGTCAGGTAAACGGAGATATTGAGACGACGGACAGAAAGGGCGAATTAAAAATTGTCGATAATAATTGCATAGTGGAAAATCTTTATTATAAATATGATGAAAATACGGATAGTATAGAACTGACATGTAATGGAAATATACTGGAAAGGAATGACGTCTATGGCAGAATAGGGGAACTCATTCAAGGTGATTGGAATGATTTCAACTCGATTGAAGAGGGCGGTTTAAAACATTACTTCACATTCGTAGATAACGAATTCATCCTAGAGTTTTCTTCAGGCTACAGTGATTCTGGAAAGGTTGAAATAAACCCCGACGGTAAATTAATCCTGTCCACCAGTTACGCCGATGTTTTAACAATATATTACGAATATGATGAAAATACGGACAGTATCGTATTAACATTTGAAGGAAATGTGCTTGAAAAGGAATAAGAAGCATTCTATAAAAATATACCCCTGCGATATCAATTGCAGGGGTATATTAAATCGAGGCGCGAAAGGAATCATTATGTCATATAAAAAAGAAGCATATGATATTAAAATAGTCTGAATACGAAGGAATGAGAAATGTACTGTAAAAGTTGTGGGAAAGAGATAAGTGATGATGGAAAGTTTTGCCCATATTGTGGAGTGAGAGCCGCTGCACCATTGTCAATTACTAAAACAAACAATTTGCATCAAACTATGGGCACTGTGAAAGAAAACGAGGAGCATCCCGTTAATATTAATCATAGTAAAAAGAATAAGACAATTTTACTAATTGGATTTATACTGTTAATATGTGCCTTTATCCGTTTTGTAGACGTGAAAGAATCAGTGTCGGGAGAGACTAAGACTGCGCAGACCAAGAGTAGTGAAACGATGCCTGAGACAGTGCAGGAAACAAAGCTTCCGGCAGAAATGGATGAACCTGCCAATACCATAGAACATGTCACCATGGATGCTACCTGGCATGAATTGACAAAGTTGCACGACGATCTTAATGTCAACAGTGCACTCAAGTTTGAAGACAGACTTATCTGGAACTTCAGTGACTGCACTGCTGTTGGTCAGAGTGCAACGGAAGATGTTACCACTGCAACGGAAGCAGACTATGGTTTCATCCTCCGTGTTATCGACAACGATACTGTCATCGTAGACCCTTATGACAACAGTGAAACAGGTATCGTGCCTGTCCGTGTCACTGCCGAAGTTGCATCCGGTGACTATGTAAACACAGAAACTTTGGATACTTATGAAATTACAGGCTACAACGACTGTGCAAACGGTCTCGGCCTTGTGAAAGTCACATTTTCAGACGATATCATCCTTACTGCTGGTGTCTTTAAAGAAAATGACAGACTTTATGCCGTAAACATCAACAAGGACACAGGCAAGGCAACCCGTATCATCAACTGCAGATTAGCCTTTGAAAGCCTTATGAATAAGGTCGGCATCACAGAAGCAGATGCGGTATACACAGACCCTATCTACTATCCTATCGTACCTGTTAATCCGGGTGAAGTTACAGATACGGCATACTGGGTTAATGAATCCAGTAACATCGTAGAATCCGACTGGTCAGATGCCCACAAGGTCATGGCATTTTACAACTACATCATTGATAACTTTGCATACGATGACTGGGCACTTTCCAAAGGTCAGCATAACAGATGGTTTTACTACAATGATTTCACAGGAAAATACTACACCAGTAAAACGCATGTAGGTGTCTGTGAAGACTTCTCACAGATATTTGCCATCCTATGCCGTGCACAGGGAATTCCTGCCCTTGAAATCCACAACGGAAAACATGCAATGGCAGCAGCCTATGTAGAAGATTACGGCAGATGGATTCTTGTTGATACCACTGCTGATATCATGTACGATGCCTATCAGGAAGATTATACCGTATGGACAAAATCCAATGGAATCAGATACAAACATCTTAATGATGTGTCTAATACAGATTTTCAAAGTATTGCCATCGGTAACTACGAAGATATGAAACTGCAAGGTATTCCTACGTATGATTAATTACATACAATATGATGGAAGAACATTAAGTTATAGAGCTAAATTCAGGTATGCAGGAAAAGTAAATAGTATCTTGTTGAGTTTTTTTGTTTTTTGTGATAGCATTTACACGTTGTAATTTATTATAAACGTCCCCAAGAAAAGGAGAACATAGAATGAAACTAGGAATCGTTGGCTTACCTAACGTTGGTAAAAGTACTTTATTTAATTCATTGACAAAAGCAGGTGCATTGGCGGCAAACTATCCATTTGCAACCATTGATCCAAACGTTGGTATTGTTTCTGTACCGGATGAAAGAATCGTAAAATTAGGCGAATTGTATCATACCAAAAAAGTCACTCCGGCAACGATTGAATTCGTAGATATTGCAGGTCTGGTAAAAGGTGCATCCAAGGGGGAAGGTTTAGGAAACCAGTTCCTGGCAAATATCCGTGAAGTAGATGCCATTGTACATGTAGTACGATGCTTTGAAGATAGCAATATTGTGCATGTAGACGGAAGCATTGATCCAGCCAGAGATATTGAGACGATTAACTTAGAGTTAATATTCTCCGATCTTGAGATTTTAGAGCGCCGATATGCAAAAGTTGCAAAACAGGCGAAAATGGACAAGAGTCTTGCCAAGGAAGTGACGTTGATTGAAGAATTAAAGGCACATTTAGAGGCAGGACAGATGGCAAAAACATTTGAACTTCCTGACGATGAAGATGTGAAAGCTGTCTTTGCATCCTACAATTTATTGACAGCAAAACCTACTATCTACGCAGCAAATGTTGCAGAAGATGATTTAATGGATGATGGGGAAAGCAATGCCCATGTAGCAAATGTACGTGCTCTTGCGAAAGCAGAAGGCAGTGAAGTATTTGTGATCTGTGCACAGATTGAGCAGGAAATTGCTGAACTGGATGATGATGAAAAAGCAGAATTCCTGGCAGACCTTGGATTATCCCAGTCCGGTTTGGATAAACTGATTTCAGCCAGCTATAAATTACTTGGCCTAATGAGTTTCTTAACAGCCGGTGAAGATGAGTGCCGTGCATGGACTATTAAAATAGGAACCAAAGCACCGCAGGCAGCCGGAAAGATTCATACGGATTTTGAAAGAGGATTTATCAAAGCAGAAGTTGTAAATTATAAGGATCTGTTAGAGCTTGGCTCTCTGGCAGCAGCCAGAGAAAAAGGTCTGGTCGGAATCGAAGGAAAAGATTATGTGGTAAAAGATGGCGATGTAATTCTGTTCCGCTTTAATGTATAATGATTTCAAAGATGGAATGCGGAGGCGTTCCGGAATGGAAATGGTAAGGAGACTTTTGATATGGGAGCATCTGATATTGCGTTCCCTCATTTGGGAATTTATTTAGAAAACGTTCCGAAGAACTTTACCGTATTTGGTTTTACCATTGCTTATTACGGTGTTATCATTGCGCTTGGTATTGTTGCCGGAATCTGTCTGGCAGCCTGGATCGCAAAAAAATATGGATATGATCCCAATGACATTTGGGATTTTGCCATTTATGGTGTGATTTTTGGTGTCATTGGTGCCCGGGTATATTACGTTATTTTTTCCTGGGATATGTATAAAGATGATTTATTAAGCATCTTTAATACCAGAAATGGCGGCATGGCGATTTATGGCAGTGTGATCGCTGCATTTATCACCCTGGCTGTTTTTTGCAAAAAGAAAAATATGGCATATCTTACCATAGCAGATATCTGCGTACCGGGACTGGCACTGGGACAGGCCATAGGACGCTGGGGCAATTTCTGTAACAGAGAAGCATTCGGGGAATATACCGATAGCTTATTTGCCATGAGACTTCCGATAGAAGCAGTTCGACAGGGAGAGATTACAGAGAAAATCGCCGAACATATTGGGGAAGGAGTGAATTATATTCAGGTTCATCCCACCTTCCTGTATGAAAGCATTTGGAATGCACTGTTAGTGGTGCTGCTTATTCTTCTGTGGAGATACAAAAAGTTTGAGGGACAGATCACCCTGGCTTACTTGGGAGGGTACGGTCTGGGAAGATTCTGGATAGAAGGTCTTCGTACCGACCAGCTTCATATACCTGGAACAGGGATTCCGGTTTCCCAGATGCTTGCCTTTGTTTTATTTGTATTTTCTCTGGTTATAACTATTTATATGCTAAAAAAGAATAACAAAGAAAAAAGTTAGTTCTATCGCCATTTTTGCGGGACAGTTTCGGCTGTCTCGCTATTTTTTTGCCTTTTTCACCAAAAAATACAGAAAATTAGGGAAATTTGGATGGAATTGGATGGAAGAAAGGGTTGCATTATTTATTAAAATAATATAAAATTACCATAAAAGTGGAGTGAAGTGGAGTACAAGTGGATGGAAAGGGAGTGAAAGCCTTATGTTCATGGGTGAATTCGACCATACGACCGATCCAAAAGGCAGGCTCATTGTCCCTTCCAAATTCCGAGAGGAATTAGGAGACACATTCGTTGTTACCAAGGGACTGGATGGCTGTCTTCTTGCTTATGCTAAACCGGAGTGGGACAGAGTCACTACCGGACTTCGGGAACTTTCACTTGTCAATAAGAACGGAAGACAGTTTATTCGATTCTTCTTTGCCGGAGCAGCAGAAATCGAAATGGACAAGCAGGGAAGAATTTTGATTCCGGAAAAACTTCGTGAATTTGCAGGAATTACAAAAGATGTGGTTTCTGTTGGAGCAGATAATAAATTGGAAATCTGGAGTAAAGACAGATACGAAGGTCTGGAAACACCTTCCGATGCAATGGATGAAATCATGGAAAGACTTTCAGAGATGGGTATTCGTTTATGATATTTAAGCATTATTCCGTTTTAATGGATGAAACGATTGAAAATCTGAATATCAAACCGGATGGGATATATCTGGATGGAACCCTGGGTGGGGGCGGTCATTCCGAGGCAATCTTAAAAAGACTCTCACCCAAGGGAAGACTGATTGGAATCGATCAGGATGACGCGGCGATTGCTGCAGCTTCTGAAAGGTTATCCGTTTTTGGCGACCGGGTCACCATTCTTCGTAACAATTATCGAAATGCCAGGACAGCACTGGAACAGATTGGCATAACCAAAGTGGATGGCATTGTTCTGGATCTGGGCGTTTCCTCCTATCAACTGGATAACGAAGAAAGAGGTTTTTCCTACCGATACGATACCGATCTGGATATGAGAATGGACAGACGCCAGTCTCTGACTGCAAAAGATATAGTAAATGAATATTCCGAGATGGAACTGTTTCATATTATAAAAGACTACGGAGAAGACCAATTCGCAAAGAACATTGCAAAACATATTGTAAAAGCAAGAGAAAAGAAAAAGCTGGAAACTACATTTGAATTAAACGAGATCATCAAAGCGGCGATACCGGCAAAGATGAGAGCAGTCGGTGGACATCCATCCAAGAGAACCTTTCAGGCGATCCGGATTGAGTGCAACAAAGAACTGGAGGTATTAAAGGATTCTCTGGACGAAATGATCGATATGTTATCGCCGGGTGGCAGATTTTGTATAATTACATTTCATTCTCTGGAAGACCGGATTGTAAAAGCGGCATTTCGCAGGAATGAAAACCCATGTATCTGTCCGCCGGAATTCCCGGTTTGTACATGCGGGAAAAAGTCGAAGGGAAAAGTGATTTCCAGAAAACCGATTCTTCCATCCGCAAAGGAACTGGAAGAAAACAGCAGATCCAAAAGTGCGAAACTCAGAGTGTTCGAGAGAGCGGAAGAAAAGTAGTACAAGGGGAAAATGCTTTTTAGTAACCAAGAGTCGAGGTGCAGGATATGGCAACAAGAAATTACAGAAGAACTGCATACTTAGAAGGCACCGCAGCAAAACAGCTGGAAAGAGGTTTTGAAGCGGAGAAGCTTCCTGTCAGAAAAAAAGTCAGCAATACTACCAGAAAAAACAGGGAAAAAATGTTCCATATGAATCTGGGGTATGTGGCTTTTCTTGTGATTGCCCTGGCTCTGGCAACATTTACCTTATGTGGTTATATAGAACTTCAGTCGGGAATTACAAACCATGTAAAGCAGATTTCCGAAATGGAAGCAGAATATAACAGCTTAAAAATGGCAAACGATGAAGAATATAATCGAATCACCAGCAGTGTGGATCTGGAAAAAATCAGAGCCATTGCAATTGGTGAACTGGGTATGGTATATGCTCAGGATGGGCAGATTATACAGATAGAAAATACTGAGACAGATTATGTACATCAGACCGCTGATTTAAAGTGATGCGGCAGAGTGCTTTTGAAACGCAGCGGAAAGGCTGGTAAAAGAATTGGCAAACGATCGCAGGCAACAACAGGAGCGAAGACCGGTTCGCCCTACAGAACGTAAATTCACATCGAAAATGCAGAAAAAGCTGGTAATACTATTTCTATTTGTATTGCTGGCTTTCCTGGGATTAAGTGTAAAATTATTTCAGATCACCAGGGATAATGAGGAAGAATATAAAAAACAGGTGCTGTCGCAGCAACAGTACGACAGCACCACCCTCCCTTTCAAAAGAGGAGATATTCTGGATAAAAATGGTACCATTTTAGCCACCAGCGAGAAAGTTTATAATCTTATTGTGGATTCCAAAGCCATTCTGGCAGACGAAAAATATATGGAACCCACCATGGCAGCACTGAAAAGCTGTTTTTCCATTGATGAAACAGAAGTGCGAAACTATATTAATTCCCATGAAACATCCAGGTATCACGTCTTTCTGAAAAAACTTACCTATGATGAGATATCCCCTTTCCTTACCATGGAAATGGAAGATGAGGAAGGAAATATACAGGGAGTCTGGTTTGAAGAGGAATACAAAAGAATCTACCCCAATGGTTCCCTTGCCTGCGATGCCATCGGATTTACCAGTGCAGATAATGTGGGCACCTATGGACTGGAAGAATATTACAATGATACGTTGAACGGAATAAACGGTCGTGAATATGGATATCTCAATGATGATTCTACTCTGGAACGTACGGTAAAACCGGCAGTAGACGGAAATTCCATTGTTTCCACCATTGATGCCAATATTCAGAGTATCGTAGAGAAACATCTGAAAAATTTCAATGATACTTATCAGAATAACGCCAGAGAAGGATTTGGCGCCAACAATCTGGGATGTATCATTATGGAAGTAAATACAGGTAATGTTCTTGCCATGGCAAGTTATCCCGATTTTGATTTAAATGATCCCAAGGATATCAGTGCTTATTATACCCAGGAACAGATTGACACCATGGAAGCGGAAGATACCCTGTATGATACGTATAATAATCTGTGGAGAAACTTCTGTGTTTCCGACAGTTATGAACCGGGATCTACCATGAAGCCATTTACCGTTGCAGCAGCACTGGATGCCGGAGCAATCACCGGGAATGAAGTGTATCAGTGTAATGGGTATCGGGAAATCGGCGGATGGCCGATTTACTGCCATAATACCTATGGTGATGGACCTATTTCGGTAAAAGAATCAGTTGAAAAATCCTGTAACGTGGGACTTATGTACATCGCGGAAGCACTGGGAGTTACAGGTTTTACAAAATATCAGCACAATTTTAACTTTGGTTTAAAAACTAATGTGGATCTGGCAGGAGAAGCCAGAACAGACAGTCTGCTTTACACAAAAGATAATATGGGACCTACGGAACTGGCCACAAATTCTTTTGGACAGTCCTTTAACGTAACTATGATTCAGATGATCACCGGATTCTGTTCTTTGATCAATGGGGGAAATTATTATGAACCTCATATGGTAAGCAAGATCGTTGGTTCGGATGGATCTACTGTAAAAACAATAGAACCACGAATTTTGAGACAGACAATTTCACCATCTGTAAGTGATACCATTATAGACTTTTGTAACGGTGTAGTAACAGAAGGTACCGGTAAAACAGCAAGACCGGCGGGTTATGCCATTGGTGGTAAAACAGGAACAGCCGAAACACTGCCTCGTGGTAATCATGAGTATGTGGTTTCCTTTATCGGATATGCACCGGCAGACGATCCTCAGATTGCTATTTATGTGGTAGTTGACCGTCCCAATGTAACAGCACAGGATGATGCAAAGTATGCCACACGAATTGTAAGAAGTATTTTGACAGAAGTGCTTCCTTACATGAATATTTTCATGACAGAAGAAGTGACAGAAGAAGAACAGGCAGAACTGGATGCACTTCATCTGGAAATCACCAATGCCTATAAACAGCAGGTTTCCGGTAATGATCCGGAGAATATACCGGAAGACGGAACAGAATCTGAAAAGGTCGAAAGTGGCGAAGGAGACGGAAAGGTCGAAACCGGAGCAAATGGAGAAAACGGCGGAGATAATCCGGAGAACCCGGAATCAACGGAGACAACCGGGAATCCTGATTTCGTTCCGGAAATCTGGAAAACCTTTGAAAAAGATCCGGCAACCGGCAATTATATCGATCCGGAAACTGGACATCAGATTGATCCGGAAACCGGATTTGACTTGACCGGTTCCTCGTTGGTAGGACAGCAAAGCAAACCACCGGGGCAATAGGATATTTACCCACTGGGAATAAAAGAAAGGAATACTTCATAGAGTATAGTAAAATGAGATTCCCCGGGATAACAATTGATTAGAAATAAGGCATATAACAGAAAAAAGATTGTTGTGACATTCTTTGTGTGCACAGCAACTTTTTTCATATTAACCGGAAGATTAGTCTTTTTGATGATAGGCAAGTCTGACTATTATACGGAAAAAGCAAGAGAACTTCATGAACGTGAGAGACCCATTAAAGCTGCACGGGGAAAAATACTGGACAGAAACGGTGTTGTTCTGGCAGACAATATGAAAGTATGCACCATTTCCGTGATTCATGCCCAGGTGACCGACCCGGAAACCGTGATCTCTTTTCTGAGCCGGGAGCTGGAACTTTCGGAAGAATATGTAAGAAAAAGAGTCGAAAAAATATCTTCCATGGAGCGGATAAAAAGTAATGTAAGCAAAGAAATTGGGGATGCTATTAGAGAAGCAAATCTTGCCGGAGTAAAGGTTGACGAAGATTATAAAAGATATTATCCATATGACGATCTGGCTTCCAAGGTGCTGGGATTTACCGGAGGAGATAATCAGGGAATCATTGGACTGGAAGTAAAATATGATGAGTATCTGAGCGGTACTCCCGGAAAAATTCTGG
>JBJENT010000122.1:0-14477 GCA_051880335.1 Lachnospiraceae bacterium | reverse complement strand
ATACTGTCACGCTTACGAACCATTCTTCTAAGCGGCACAAAATATACAAAGGCCGCTTCGGATAGGGCAATGACCCATAAAAAACCCAGTGCAGTTTTTTTCCATTCTCCACAGAGAAAGCCGCAGGTCATGATCCAGAACAGCACCACCAGGATTTTGCCGATCCGGCAGATCATTTCCCCCATCTGCAATCCTTCTAAAGTAACTGCCTGTAAAAAAACACCATATCCGCTTTGCATCAGGAAAAAGCCAATCATGGTTCCGATCAGAGATGCCCGGTATTTTTTATTCTTTAATGCTTCCGATTCGCAAAATACGTATAAAAATCCCCCTGTCAGCAGGATACTGATGATCTGAAAAACCATGATATACTGATACATAACTCCCGGCTCCTTTCTTTTACAGATATTCCGGATTTCCGGCGTAGCCCCGGATGCTTAATAATACGTGAAAATGCTGTACAGCGCACAGATATTTGTTGCGATTACTATCCCCATCTGATACTTCAAAATCAGCTCACTCCTTACCGGTACGCGTATTTTTTTCAGTCCCATGGCCAAAAGCGGCAGAAGCGGAATCAGATAACGTCCCTGAAATCCCTCGATCATGGGGCTTTGGAGTGCTGTCCATTGTACATAAAGGGTCGTCAGTGTGATTCCAAACAGCATAAAGAACATGACAATGCTCCAGACTCTATGGCTGGTTTTCAGGAAGTTTTCTTCCTTTTCATCCAGTATGATCATTTCCATACCCAGAACGATCAGATACAACAGAACAAACAGCAGGCTGGTGTATACGTTTAGTACACACATTTTGGCTCCCACCATGGTACCCAGCCAGTCCACCATCTTATCTCCGCAGGTTCTGGTCACCACCAGCAGGTAAGATATCGGATGGGTCAAAATATACTTCACCTGTGCCGGGCTGTCCACGCCTGCACGAAACTCTATCATATATCCAAATGCGATTAGCATCCAGCCCAGATTCAGGACAGTACTACCCACACAAAGTCCGATTTTATACCATTTTCCTTTTTTCACATCCCAAAGTTTTTCTGCCGGAATCAAAAGCACCATAAAGCATAAGGGCAGGTAGACCACCTTACAAAGTGCCACCAGCGCACAGCTGATTCCCAGAAGCAGCCGCTCCTTTTTCCCAGCTATTCCCTCACTCTTCATGATTTTTAAAATCTGGGCCAGCAGGAAAAATGCCGCCGCATTGATAAAAGCATCACTGGAAAGAGACACCATCTGCTGTAAATACATGGGCATACAGCATGCCAGCAGCAGAAACCGCTTTCCAAAGGGAATCCATTTCACTGCATAATAACATAACAGCCCACATGCCAGGAAATTGAAAAAACGGGCAAGATAAAATACCATTACGGTCCGTCGGGTAAGTAGCCTTCCCACCAGGCAGCCCAGCGCCTGCGGCAGATAACTTACCGGTGAATACAGTGCCTGTGTGGGATTGGAGTAAATGGATTTTGCTCTTGGTGCCATTTCCCAATCCAGATTATTCCGTATCATTTCATAATCGATTCCCTTCAGGCTCACCATATCTTCCGGAATGAGCCCGGCAGGCAGATTGGATAGCCCATCTCCCACATAGCTTTTAGGGGTCAAAAGGTCCCCCTGTGAAATCTCAAAGCTTCTATAATAATGTCCACTCTCATCCGGCACCTGAAGCATCGGGATTGCAATAAAATATCCGGTTCCGATGACTGCCAGAACCAGGAGCAGTACCTTCTCCGGCGCAAGCTTTGTAACAAATATACCGGCCAGACAGAACAGAAGAATAACCGCAAGCGCAATAAACATATGCAGGTTCCCCAGTTTTGGGGTGCAAAGGGTCATCTTCAGTACCTGATCTTCCTGTATCTTATCATTGGCAGTGAAAGTTCCGAAAAGCTCTCCTCCCGGCTGATCCTTAAGGGAAGTGCAGACACTGACATGCTTTTCGCTGTCTCCGGTCTCCACAACCATATCCAGAAGATATGTTTTTCCCGACACTCCCGTCAGTTTTTTATCCAGCAGGAAAACTTCCGGCATATCCGACTGAAATTCTTCCGTTCCCCGATCCCAGCTCTGAATAACCCTCTGATCCTCTTCATCGATCAGCTGAATGTGCACCTGATCTTTACATATGGTATCCCGGGTATAGAACTGCAGGGAAAAGCCTAAAAGCTCGTCCTCTACCGGTATCAGCTGCTGCTGATATGTTTTATGGGAATCGGTGGGAAACATTCCATCCAGACTAAGCTGCCTGGTCTGATGATAACGCTGTGTCTCCAGCCCTTTCAGATAATACGCAGCTAAAATCACAAGTACAAAAACAAATATATAATATAACCATTTTGGTGCTTTCAAATTTTTCATGACTAACCTTTTCTACAAAAATTTCCCTTTTCTTTTCCTTTACATCATATCCTATTTATGATGCATTGTATATCAAAACCCATCGTTTTTTCCCGATGAATCACCTTCTTTTTTCCATTACAATACCTTTACTTTCCGGTACAAAACTTTACAAATTCCTTATTTTTCTTTATACTGAAACATTAGAAGGGATTTGAAAAGAATATGTTACGTTTTTTTTATGTCATTATCATAAATCTTTGGAGAGCCGCTTATCTCATTCCCATGATGAGGTATAAAGCGAACCGTCCGGCCAGATATTCTCTGGAAGAAAGATACGCACTGGGCAAAACAGTTATTCATCATATGCAGCGAACCGGAAAAATCCATACCAAAGCTTATGGGAAGGAGAATCTTCCGGAAAAAGGGGGCTATGCACTCTTTGCCAACCATCAGGGAAAATATGATGCTTTGGGCATCATTGATTCCCACGAAAAACCATTAAGTCTGGTTATGGATGAGGCTCGTTCCCATACAATCTTAGTTGCACAGTTTCTGGATCTGCTGGAGAGCAAACGTCTTGTTCTCGATGATGTCCGCCAGGGTATGAAGATCATGAAGGAAATCACCCGTGAAATTGCCGAAGACGGAAAAAGATTTCTGATCTTTCCGGAAGGCGGCTACGAAAAGAATCACAATAAGGTTTGTTCCTTTAAGGGTGGTTCCTTTAAATGTGCCATGAAAGCAAAGGCGCCAATCGTGCCGGTGGCTATCATTGACTCTTACAAGGCATTTGAAGGAAAAAGCTTAAAGCGCATTGATACACAGGTACACTTTTTAAAACCTCTGTTCTTTGAGGATTATAAGCATATGAATTCACAGGATGTGGCTACTCTGGTTCAGGAAAGAATCCAGAAAGCGATTCTGGACCATTTATCCGGAACGGATTTGACACTTCTTCAAAGCCAGCTGGCAGAGGTATAATATATTTTGTTACAAAATAAGGATGCTTTTATACCGGGTTAAGTTTAACCCTGATAGAAGCATCCTTTTTATTATCTTATCTTTTCACACCATATTATCTTATTATATTCGGATCTATAAGACTTCATCCAGCACCTGATAAAGAAGTTCTATCGCTTCTGTTCCCAGCGTTTTATCTCTTCTTTCCAGCGCCTGGAATATCATATTGTGACAGATATTGATCTGCCTTTTCTCTTTCTCCTTTAAGGTCTCCAGTTTTTCACAGATCAGTGCATCACTATTTTCCGACACCGCCTGATTCATTTTATTTTCCAAAGGACTTCCTCCCCATTGAAAAATATGATCGTGAAAACTTTTTATAGCCTCCAGGGATTCCGGAATATAAAAAATATTCATCTGTTCCAGCAGTTCTCTCATTTGATCCAGATCGATTTCAATCTGCCGGTCCAGAATCTGGGAAAAGGCATCTTTCTCCATGATCGCTCTGATATGATTGGCCTCTTTTCTCGTAACCATACCCATCTGAATGTCCATGTGAAGTAATCTGGCATAACCTTTTTCTGACATGCCGGTCAAAAAATTGCCGGAACCTCTTACACACTCTATGATTCCCATATCATCCAGAATGCACAAGGCTTCTCTGACAGAAGCCCGGCTCACATTCAAAACGCCGGCGATTTCTCTCTCTGTAGGCAGACGTTTCCCGGTCGTTATGCTTCCGCATTTTATTCCTTCTTCTATATAGGCAAGCACCTGCCGATATACTTTATTTTCTTCCATTAGGTTCTCCCGGTATAAAGCTGATAGTATTTTCCTTTTTCTTCAAGGAGCTGATCATGTGTTCCTCTTTCTATAATACTACCGTTTTCCAGCACCATAATGCAATCACTATTCTTGACTGTACTGAGACGATGGGCTATGACAAATGTGGTCCGTCCTTTCATCAGAGAATCCATTCCCCGTTGTACCAGCATTTCCGTTCTGGTATCAATACTGGAAGTTGCCTCATCCAGAATCAGCACCGGCGGGTCTGCCACTGCTGCTCTGGCAATAGCCAGAAGCTGTCTCTGTCCCTGGGATAGATTGGCTCCGTCTCCGGTCAGCATGGTGTGATAACCTTCCGGCAGTCTGCTGATAAAGCCATGGGCATTGGCCAGCTTTGCAGCTGCAATACACTCTTCGTCTGTTGCATCCAGTTTTCCGTACCGGATGTTTTCCATGACAGTTCCGGTAAACAGATGTGTATCCTGTAAAACGATTCCAAGAGATCTTCTAAGATCTGCTTTTTTGATCTTATTGATATTGATCCCATCATAGCGGATCTTTCCATCCTGAATATCATAAAAACGGTTGATCAGATTGGTTATAGTGGTTTTTCCGGCACCGGTACTTCCTACAAAAGCGATCTTCTGTCCCGGTGTGGCAAACATTTTCACATTGTGTAATACCATCTTTTCATCGGTATACCCAAAATCTACATCATCGAACACCACATCCCCGGTCAATTCCGTATAGCTGACACTGCCATCTGCCTGATGTGGATGTTTCCATGCCCACATTCCGGTTCGCTCTTTACATTCTATAATATTTCCATTCTCATCTTTTTTTGCACGGACCAGTGTAACATACCCTTCATCCACTTCCGGTTCTTCATCCATCAGCTTGAACACACGGTCAGCACCGGCAAGTGCCATGATCACAGAATTCAGCTGCTGACTCACCTGGGTTATAGGCATATTAAAGTTTTTGCTTAGAGTAAGAAAAGATACCAAAACACCAATGGTAATACTGCCAACGCCTTTGATGGCAAAAAGAGCTCCTATAATAGCACATATGACATAGCTGATGTTTCCCATCTGTCCGGTAAGAGGCATTAAAATATTGGCAAATTTATTGGCATTATTTGCACTGTCTCTGAGCTGTTCATTCAGCTCTTTAAATCCCTGCAGACTTGCTTCTTCGTGGCAGAATACCTTAACTACTTTCTGCCCACTCATCATTTCCTCAATATATCCGTTTACTGCACCTAAATCGTGCTGTTGTTTCATAAAATAACTGCCGGACTTTTTCACCACTTTACCGGAAACCCAAAGCATCATCCCTACCATAAGAAGAGAAAGCACCGTTAGAGGAATACTTAAATAAATCATACTAAACAGCACAGTTATCAGTGTCATAACACTGTTAAAAAACTGTGGCATACTGGCACCTATCATCTGTCTCAGCGTATCCACATCATTAGTATATACCGACATGATATCGCCATGCGCATGGGTGTCAAAATACTTAATCGGAAGGGATTCCATGTGGGTAAACAGTCTGACACGAATGTCATGCATGGTCCCCTGACTGACTCTTACCATAATCTGGCTTTGCAACAGAGAGCAAAGTACACCAAAGACATATATTCCCGCCATGCAGAGAAGGGCTGATTTCAAGGGACCAAAATCCGGATTCTTTACTCCTATTAATGGTGTAATATAACCATCAATCAGTCGCTGAATAAAGAGTGTCCCTGCAGCTGAAGCAACAGCAGCGCCAATAATACAAAGCATTACCACAGCAACTGCAAATCCGTAGCGTTTCATAACGATTCCGGCCAGCCTGCCAAAAATCTGTCCTTTGTTTTCGATTTTAGGTCTTGGCCCCTGCATGTGATGTTTCCCACCGGGACCTTTTACTACTCTTACCTTTTCTTCACTCATGAATTCTCACCCCCTTTTTGATCAAAGTCTCCTCCACCCTGCATCTGGACTTCATATACTTCCTGATAAATCGGATTATTCTGAAGGAGATTTTCATGGGTATCAAATCCACTGATTCTACCGTTATCCAGTACCAGAATTCTATCTGCATCCTGCACACTGGAAATACGCTGGGAAATGATAAATTTAGTAGTTCCCGGAATTTCTTCCCGGAACGCCTTACGGATTTTTGCATCTGTGGCTGTATCTACAGCAGAGGTAGAATCGTCCAGAATCAAAATCTTCGGTTTTTTCAGAAGTGCCCTGGCAATACAAAGTCTCTGCTTCTGTCCACCGGACACATTGGTTCCGCCCTGCTCTATATAGGTTTCATATTTCTCCGGAAAACTCTGAATAAAGTCGTCTGCACAGGCCAGCCTGCAGGCACGAATGCATTCCTCTTCGGTTGCATTTTTGTCTCCCCAGCGAAGATTCTCCAAAATGGTTCCGGAAAACAGTACATTTTTCTGAAGAACCACAGAGACCTCATTTCGAAGGGTGTCAAGGTCATAGCTACGGACATCTTTCCCGCCTACTTTGACACATCCTTCGGTGACATCATACAAACGACTGATAAGATTCACAAGACTGGATTTGGAAGACCCTGTACCACCGATGATTCCAATGGTCTCTCCTGCATTTACGTGGAAATTAATATCCTCCAATACCGCCTGACCGGATCCCTTCCGGTAAGCAAAGGTTACATGTTCAAAATCCACGCTTCCATCCGGCACATCAAAATCCGCATGCTCCGGACTTACCAGATCCGGTTTTTCATTAATGACTTCACTGATACGCCTTATGCTGGCAACAGACATGGTCAGCATAACAAAGATCATGGAGAGCATCATTAAGCTCATCAGAATATTCATCACATAAGTAAACAGGCTGGTAAGATCACCGGTTGACAGCTCTCCTACAGAAATCATGCTTGCGGCAAACCAGGAAAGGGCCAGCATACATCCATAAACTGCTGCATTCATGACCGGGGCATTGATAGATACTATCCTTTCTGCACGAACAAACATTTTATAGATATTATCTGCTGCCTTTGTGAATTTTGTATTTTCATAGTCTTCCCGGACAAACGCTTTTACCACACGGATGGCAGATACATTTTCCTGCACACTGGCATTCAAATCATCATATTTTTCAAAAACAGCTTTAAATCTGCCCATGGCAATATAAATGATAAGTCCTAAGATTATCACCATCACTACAATTGCCACCAGGAAAATGCTGCTCAGCTTTGGACTGATCATAATCGTCATAACGAAGGCAAAAATCAGGGTAAATGGTGCCCTGAAGCAAATCCTGATGACCATTTGGTAAGCATTCTGCAGGTTGGTAACATCTGTTGTCAATCGGGTTACCAGACTGGCGGTACTAAACTTATCAATATTGGAAAAGGAAAACTTCTGAATATTGGTATACATGGCCTCTCTCACATTACAAGCCACTCCGGAGGAGGCATAAGCTGCGTATTTTCCTGCCAGCACACCAAATACCAGGCCAAGTACTGCAAGTAGGATCATCCATCCCCCATACAACATAATATTTTGGACGTTTTTCACCTGGATTCCCTGATCAATCAATAGTGCCATAGCTCTGGGAATCAAAATATCCACCACAACCTCCAACACCATAAAAAGTGGTGTAAGAAGAGAGGCTTTCTTATACTGCTTTACCTGAGACAGTATGGTTTTTATCATAGATTCATTCCTCCTTGCTTCTTTCTTATTTCATAAACTCCAGCTGATTTTCTATTTTGCGGCTCAGCTGAATAAATTGTGCTTTTTCTTCTATGGTCAATGCACTTTCCATATTTTGCTCTGTTTCTGCAATGGCATCTGCAAAAATTTGATGAAGCTGCTCACCTTTTTCCGTTAATTCCAGTTTTTTTAGCCTGGCATCTGATGGAACTGATTTTCTAATAATATATTCTCGTTTCTCCAGATCTTTCATCAGATTTGTTATGGTCGAGCGATTGGCATGAAGGACCTTTTCCACATCCTTTTGATACACCTCTCTCCCTTTGTTTTCATAGAGATAGTGCACAATAAGGCTATGCATCATGGTAATATCTTCAATCCCACGCTTTTTTGCCAGATTCGCTATTCTTTTTTTGAATAGATTATCTATTTTCTTAATCTCAAATCCTATAAATTCCACATCATGCATATACACCCCTCCAAAATAGTTCATTATTGGAATGTTCATTTTTGAACTATCTGACTCTTCTATTTTACTCACATCTGTTTACATTGCAATAAAAAAACTATGAAATCTTTGTAAACTATTGTCCAAAGATTTCATAGTTTCTTTCTTATATAGTATCAAATCAATTGTAAAATGCTTTCATAAGCTTCATCATATGACCAAAATCCTTTTCTCCTGCTGTCTCATATGCAGAATGCATCGCCAGCTGCGCATTTCCGATATCCGCTGCCGGAATCGACAAATGTCTGGTCGCAATGTTCCCCAGGGTGCTTCCCCCTGTGATATCCGAATGATTGGAATAGGTCTGATAAGGAATCTGATTCCTTTCACAAAGCTCTTTCACATAGGCGGCACTTGCTCCATCTGTGGTGTATCTCTGATTTGCCTGGAATTTCAGTACAACACCACCATTCAGTACCGGTTTATTGGTGGGATCTGCTTTCTCCGGATGATTTGGATGCACTCCATGGGCATTATCTGCAGAAAGCATAAAGCTTCCGGCTAATTTTTGTCTGTAAGTGCTTTCTGATAAATCCAGACTCTCTTTTATCCGAATCAGCACATCAGACAAAAATGTGGAATCTGCTCCCTGCATGGTACTGCTCCCCACTTCCTCATTGTCAAAGACTGCCATCACCGGGCAATACGCTCCAAAAAAGCCAGCTCCGCACTCTCCTTCTTCTGCAACCTCTTTCTCTCCCTGCACCTCTGTCATCGCTTTCAGAGATGCATAGACGCATTGCAGATCATCCAGACGGGGAGCTGCAATAAATTCCTCTTCTGCACCAAATGTCTTTGCTTTATCGCGGTTGTATAAGAACAGATCCATGCTTATGATATCATCCGGATGGATATTACATTCATCCGCTATGATCTGCTTCATATTTTGTTTGGAAAGTTCTGCTGAAAGAAGGGGACACATATCCTTTTGCACAGAATATTCCACCCCTTTATTCATATCTCGATTCATATGAATCGCAAGATTGGGAATCAGCAGCAGATCTCTCTTTACATCCACAAACAGTTTCCGGATATCCTGCCCGTTCCTCACAAACACTCTTCCGGCAACGGAAAGACATCTGTCCATCCACGTGGACAGTATCATTCCTCCGTACTTTTCCACATTCAGCTTCACATATCCTTCTGCCTTCATTTCCGGATTTTCTTTTATTTTGAAGGAAGGAGCGTCCGAATGGGATGCGATGATATGAAATCCTTTAAAATCCTTCTCCGGCATAGTAAACGCTATGACAGAGGTGTCATTTCGTACCACATAGTATTTCTGTCCCGGCTCCAGGTTCCATTCATCCTGCTCCAAAAGCTCCCTGTATCCGCTTTTATCCAGTTCTTTCTTCACATTGCAGACCGCCAGATAGGCACATGGACTGTCTTCAATGAATTGAAATAATTTTTGTGTTTCTTCCCGCATACTTTCAATATCCTTTCTTAGAAGGGCAGAAAAGCCGCTACAATAGGAATGGTAATAACAGCTAATAACGTAGAAATAATACTGCCCTTTGTGCTTTCCATTTCATCTGCTCCGTATTCCTTTGCCATCATAACAACGATAGAGCCTACCGGCATAGCTAACATCAGCAAAAAAACACCCTTTGTAATAGCTTCCCACTGATTTACTCCCGGAATAACGCGTAAAAGGAGAGCCATCGCAATTGGCACCACAAGCAGTTTAATGGCTGCAAACAGGTAAAATTTAATGTCTGTAAAAAATTCCTTTTTTCCACCCTGGGCCAGTGAAGCGCCAATCAGCATCATAGAAAATGGCACCACTGAATTGCCCATATAATCAAAGAAGGTGCAAACACTGTCCGGCATTTGAATGCCTGCTGCAAAAATAGCAATTGCCACAACACAGGCAACAATTCCCGGATTGATAAGCTGCCTCCAAAAACCGGTTTTCTTTTCTGCCGGATGATGATCATCCTCTTTTTGATCACTGGATACATAAGCACAGGTGCCTGCATCTCCACCTGCCGAAGATGCAAGCAGTATTCCATAGGAATACAAAAGAGCATTATAGCCCAAAGTATAAAAGGCAATCAAAATAATAGCTTCCTGTCCATAGATGCTGGAGATTACAGGAATACCCATAAATCCAACGTTGGAAAAGATAAACATTAAACGGTATACATTCTCATGCTTTTTCTGAAATCTTAAAATCTTTACAATCGGTAAACTGATCAGTACCAGGATGGTAAAATACGCAACTACCAAAATCAGGTTATGCATTACCATCTGACCGTTCAACGTGTTGTTTTTCCCTAATACTCCATTAATTAAAATGCAGGGATTTAAAATGTTGATAACGATTTTGGAAAGTTTCCCATACGAATGGTCATCGATCCAATTCCCTCTATAGGCAAAAAATCCCACCATAATCATCACCAGCAGCACAAGCATCTGCTGGATCACCACGAAAATGTTCATTCATATCTCCCACTTATTTCATATCATTTTCTTTTTAATAATTTCCCTGGAAAATCTGTGCAATAGGAGAATCATCCGACAATATGATAGTATTATCATCTCCACTCATACTTCCTTCCAGTGCATCCAGAGAACGGACGAAGGAATAAAAGTCGCTCTTTTCCGGATCGGAATAAGCATCCGATAAAATTCTCATATACTCCGCTTCACCTTCTGCCACGGTTGCTTCTGCCTGGGCCTTTGCATTGGAAATCATGATGGAAACTTCCTTATCAGTAGTATTCTCA
The DNA here is from genome assembly GCA_051880335.1 of Lachnospiraceae bacterium. Taxonomy (GTDB): domain Bacteria; phylum Bacillota; class Clostridia; order Lachnospirales; family Lachnospiraceae; genus 1XD8-76. The sequence goes on along the minus strand of JBJENT010000122.1, from coordinate 3,440 downwards.
ATCATTTTTGCCTGAGACTGCCCCTCTGCGGTATACTGGGCTGCAATATTTTCACGCTCAGAAATCATACGGGTATATACAGCCTGTTTATTATCATCCGGAAGATCCAGCTTCTTTACATCAACGGAGAGGATTTCTATTCCGTACTGATTTTCTACATGGTTAATCTGTGCCATGATCTCCTCTGTCAGAGACTTGATCTCAACTACTACATTCTTTTCTTCCTGCAGATCCAGATCATTATTTACCACATCGCTTTCCTGTGGCTCTGTTACAGTCATCTTTCCATCTCGACTGAGGATAACTGCATCCTGAGTCATATTGGAAATGGTATTCTTTGTAGCATTATAAACAATGGTATCAATACGACTTTCTGCATTTCCTATGGATCCACTCAAAGTCTGTGCAAATTTCAACGGGTCGGTTACTCTCCAAAGCACGTAGCTGTCTACGATCATCGTCTTTTTATCTGATGTGATAACATCAGAGGCCGGAAGGTCATAAATCTGCATATCCTTGGGAACAGTATCTATTGTTTCCACAAATGGTATCTTTACACTGACACCGGGCTCTGTTAAAATACGCTGCACCCTGCCGAACTGTCTGATCAGTTTATATTCATTCTGTCTGGTTACCACTAAAGTACTGGAGGCCCCGAAAAGAATAACCACTGCAAGAATGATAAGCAGTGTTTTTCCGAATTTTTTCTTTTCACGTTTACCTACCGGTGTTCCGTCTGACTGAAAACGTTCCATTATTCTTCATCCTCCTCTTCGATTTTTTCTGTTTTTGTTTCTTCTGAGCTAAAGCTGTCCAATGGAAGCAAGGTGTTTACAGAACCGTCTGAGCTCTGAATCACTACTTTTGCTCCGGGAAGCACCTTTTCCATTGCCTCATAAAACATCCTCTTCTTGGTTACTTCCGGATATTTTACATACTCTGCATACATGGAATTAAATCTTGCCACCTGTCCGTTTGCTTCATTGATTCTTTCCTGTTTTTCTGCTTCCGCAGACTGCAGGATTTTATCCGCTTCTGCTTCTGCACCGGGAATCTGTTCGTTACGATATTTATTTGCATTATTGACAGCAGTTTCTTTCCCCTGTTTTGCAGTTTCCACTTCCTTAAAGGCCGCACTGACTTCTTCCGTAGGCGGTTCTGCATCCTGAATGGTAATGTTTACCAGCTGAATACCGATATCATAGCTATCCAGCTTATCCAGGATCATCTGCTTGATGTTGGACTGGATCTCATTCTTTCCTGTGGTCAGCACACTGTCAACATTGTAAGAACCGATGGTGGTTCTGATACAGTTCTGTGCCACATTTTTCAAAATAAGCTCCGGATCTTCTGAGGCATACAGTGCCTTCACCGGATCTGTCACCCGGTATTCTGCATAAAAATCAACATGGATAAAATTGTAATCTGAGGTGATCATCATGGCATCTGAAGTATCCCCTTCCGAAGTATAGCCAATCTGAAAACCCTTTATAGTGGTATTTACTTTTTCCACAGTCTGCACAATCGGAATCTTAAAATGCAGACCCGGTGTGGTTACGGCCTTTGGAGAACCAAAGGTACATACTACCGCCTGTTCCTCTTCCTGAATGGTATAAAAGGATCCTCCCACGATCATAACGACGATTACTGCGATTACAATAATCTTAAAGACATTTCCTATTCCTTTTACGGTTTTTCCCAAATCCACTTCCGGATTCTTTGGTGTTTTCTGAAACATCATCTTTTCTTTTGCACCTCCATTGCCACTGCCATCTCATACTGTTCCTTATGGCGTTTTTCCACTAATTTCTTTTCGTACCCAATCACTCCATGATCATGCCATGGATCATTAAAATAATAGCATAACTCATCATATCCCACCAGCAGCATACAATGTTCATTTGATATCCAGGTAAAGGTCTCTCCGGAATCCAGAAGCTTCCACTCAGGTCCCACAATGGTTTCCTTCAGGTCGATGCTGGCCCAGAAAACCACCGGCACATCTCTGTCAATATAGTCTTTTATGATGTGGTCCATGGAAACTCCTGTCAGATCCCTGCACACCAGCTCCTCTTTTTCCGGATCAATATAATCTTTTGAAACCCTGTGAAATGCGTCCAGGATAACCGGTGCATAACAGCCAAAGGAGTCAGGATCATAGGGACTTCCGGCAAAATATTTTCTGGGATCCGCTCCGTAAAGCTCCCCATCCCGTTTTTCAAATGCAACCTTTTCCAGATACTTTTCAATAAATTCATCCACTGTGATATCAAATCCCCAGTACTGCAGACACATAACAGCGGATACGCTCTCACAGCCGGTAGGCCATTTTTCAGTCTGATCAATGTATGGAACGGAAATTATTTTTTTCACAAAAATTTTCTCCTTTTTTAATATTTCCCTAAAACTGATAAATGGACATGCAAGCATGTCCATTTACAATAATACTTATTTTTCACTTTTTTTCAAATAGAAAATACATTTTTCCTATTATTTTGAGCATTTTTTATGCTGTTTCCTTCTTGTCATAATATTTCTTAATCAATAAGAGAGCTACAACCAGAAGCACTGCACTAAGTGCCAATGTAATAATCCAGTTCTTTGTAAGCGCTGCAATAATATATCCAATCACGCAGACAACTGCTACCACCATTGCATACTGCATCTGTGTCTGTACGTGGTTGATATGATTACTCTGTGCACCGGAAGATGACATAATCGTGGTATCGGAAATCGGTGATACATGATCGCCGCAAACAGCACCTGCCAGAACTGCGGACACTGCGATAACCATCATCTTTTCATCAGAAGATGCAAACATGGAAACTACGATCGGTACAAGAATTGCAAAAGTTCCCCATGATGTACCGGTAGAGAATGCCAGGAATAACGCAATACCAAACATAATAGCAGGAATGAAAATACTTGCTGTAGCATTTGTTCCAACAGTACCATTTACAAATTCTGCAATACCCAGGTTATCACCCATACCTTTTAAGGTCCATGCAAAGGTCAGGATCAGGATAGCCGGAAGCATCAGTTTTGCACCTTCAGCCAGAGAATCCATAAAGGATTTGAAGGTAACGATCTTTCTCGGAAGATATAAAACTGCCATGAAAATTACCGTTACAACAGTGGCAAAGATCAAACTGATTTCTGCATCACAGTTTGCAAATGCATCAATGATGTTTGTAGAACCACCAAGGATACCTGTGTAGATCATGCCGAATACTGCAGATCCGATCAGAACGATTACCGGAAGAACCAGATCGATCACTTTCCCGTTTGGATTAACATTCTTTTCAGCTTCTTCCATGCCTTTAAATTCTTCAGCACCGGAAGTAAACAGATCGCCTTTTGCTGCGTTGTCTTCATGTTTTTTCATGAGACCAAAGTCCAGATTCAGGCCGATTACCAAAAATACCATCAGCAGTGTCAAC
>JBJENT010000121.1:0-14722 GCA_051880335.1 Lachnospiraceae bacterium | reverse complement strand
CCAAAAACCCAGTCTCTTGTGTATCTGTTTTACCGGTATTCTTTTGAAGAATCCAATAAGGGATATGGTTCTACCATCGTCGTTCTTCTGCTTGCAGTAATTATGGTCATTACAGTGATACAGCTAAGGATGCAAAAGAAGTGGGTAAATTATAACTAAGCAGGAGGAGGAGAAGAGGATGAATAAACCTAAATTATATAAGACGATTTTGATGCATTTGATTTTAATTATTGGTGCGTTCATTATGATCATTCCTTTTGTATGGATGATTCTGACTGCCTTTAAAACAAATTCGGAAGCTATGCAGGTCAACCCATTTTTGATCTTGCCCAGAACCTGGCATTGGGATGCATTCGTGGAAGTAATCCGTAAAATGGATTTCCCGCGTTTATATTTGAATACACTGGGACTTATTTTTGGACGTATTGTGTGTGCTGTTGTTACCGCAACCATGGCAGGATATGCTCTGGGAAGATTAAATTTTAAAGGGAAAGGTTTTGCCTTTGCTCTGGTAATGGCTCAGATGATGGTTCCATCCCAGATTTTCATTTTACCGCAGTATTTGATGATCAGTAAAATGGATAAGCTGAATACCATGTTTGCTCTTTTGTTTCCGGGTCTGGTGACTGCATTTGGAACATTTCTTTTAAGACAGGCATACATGGGTCTGCCAAAGGATTTGGAAGAAGCTGCACGTATTGATGGATGTAATATATTCCAGACATTTCTATTTGTTATGGCACCACTTACCAAATCATCTATGGTAGCACTGGGTATTTTTACGGCATTGTTCGGATACAAGGAACTCATGTGGCCATTGGTTGTTAACCAGGAACCGAAAGCACAGACGCTTTCTGCTGCGCTTGCCAGAATGCAGGGACTTAATTTCACATCTTTCCCTGAACTTATGGCAGCATCCTTACTTGCATGTGTACCGATGATTGTTATCTATATTATATTCCAGAAACAGTTCATCGAAGGCATTGCAACATCAGGATCAAAATTATAGAATACATTCTTTTGATTGACGGAGGAATAATTATATGCCTATTGTTTTTCACGAAAAAGCAAAGCAATTTCATTTATACAACGACACGGTGAGTTATATTATAAAAGTGTTAGATAACGGAATGTTGGGCAATTTACATTACGGAAAAAGAGTGCATGACAGAGAGGATTTTTCCTATATATTTGAAGACAAGAATCGTCCATCTAACGTATGGAGTATTGATAAGGGCGAAGGATTGGGCTTGCAGCATATTAAACAGGAATATGCAGCTCCCGGTATAGGTGATTTCAGAGATACTGCTTTTATGATTATGCAGGAAAATGGAAGTCATGTTTCCAGATTTTTATATTCCAGCCATTCGATTTATGATGGCAAAAAAACACTGCCGAATTTGCCGGCGACCTATGTCGAAAGCAAAGAAGAGGCAACCAGCATTGATATTACTTTATATGATGGCGTAACGGATACAGAGCTTATTTTGACTTATACGATATATAATGATCTGCCTGTTATTACAAGAAGTGCCAGATTTGTACAAAAAGGGGAAGCACATATTCGCCTGACAAAAGCTTTATCTTTATGCATGGATCTTCCGGATCGGAATTATGAAATGATACAGCTGTCCGGTGCATGGAGCAGAGAACGTCAGATTAAGACCAGGAAGCTGGAACAGGGAATTCAAAGTATTTCCAGTATACGTGGAGCCAGCAGTGCAGAACATAATCCATTTCTTGCTTTAAAACGACCAAATACAGATGAATTTTCCGGTGAAGTTTATGGATTCAGTTTTGTATACAGCGGAAATTTTCTGGCAGAAGTAGAGGTAACCACCCACGATCAGACAAGAGTTTTAATGGGAATTCATCCATACTGTTTTGAATGGCCACTAGATAAAGATGAGTATTTCCAGACACCGGAAGTAGTTATGGTATATTCTACAGATGGTTTAAATGGTATGAGTCAGGTATATCATAAATTATATGCATCCAGACTGGCACGTGGACAGTGGAGAGATAAGGAACGCCCAATCCTGATTAACAACTGGGAAGCAACCTATTTTGACTTTACAGAATTTGATATTCTTCGAATTGCATCCAAGGCAAAAGAAGTTGGTGTGGAACTGTTTGTTTTAGATGATGGATGGTTCGGAAGCAGGACCTATGATGACAAGGGACTGGGTGACTGGTATCCGAATATAGATAAACTGCCTAACGGTATTGCAGGTCTTTCACGCCAGGTAGAAGATATGGGGATGAAATTCGGTCTGTGGATTGAACCGGAAATGGTAAACAAGAACTCAGATTTATACAGAGCCCATCCGGATTGGATTATTTCTACGCCGGATCGTTTCGAAAGTCCCTGTCGTACACAGCATATTCTGGATTTTTCCAGAAAAGAGGTTGTAGACAATATTTTTGAACAGCTGGATAAGGTTATTTCTGAATCCAGAATATCCTATATCAAATGGGATATGAACAGGTATATGTCAGAATGCTATTCCAGAGCGGCAGATGAAAAGCATCAGGGTACCATCATGCATCGATATATTCTGGGTGTTTATGATCTGTATGAAAGACTGACAAAGAAATATCCGGAAATTTTATTTGAATCCTGTGCAAGTGGAGGCTCCAGGTTTGACCCGGGTATGTTGTATTATGCACCGCAGGCGTGGTGCAGTGATGATACAGATGGTGCAGAACGTATGAAAATACAGTATGGAACCAGTCTTGTATATCCGATTCGGAGCATAGGTGCACATGTGTCTGCTGTACCAAATCATCAGATGAATCGTGTGACACCGATTTCAACAAGGGCAAATGTGGCATTTTTTGGAGCATTTGGATATGAAGTGGATATCAATAAGTTTACCGCTGAAGAAGTTGAAATGGTGAAAGAACAGATAGCATATTATAAGATTCATAGAAAACTGATCCAACAGGGAGTTTTCTACCGGTTATTAAGTCCTTTTGAAGGAAATGATACAGCCTGGATAGTTGTTTCGGAAGACAAAACAGAGGCACTGGCTGCATTCTATCAGACTTTAAATAAAGTGAATGATTCCTGGCTCAGACTGAAATTGCAGGGTTTGGATGAAAATACTCTCTATGAAGTGAAATATTGGGATAAAACCTTAACACTGTATGGAGATGAACTGATGAATATGGGGCTTCCCATTGACCGTTATATGCTTACAAAAATAGCGGGAGATTTTGCATCTGTATTGATTGATATTAAGAAAGTTTGATAAGGTTTACTTTATCGCCTGCTTTTGCAGGATGTTTATTCAGGAATAAGTACAGAAAAAAACAAGTGCCGCCGAAAAGGCGGCATTTGTTTTTTCTGTACTTATTATATATTAAATCATTTCATCAAATTCTGTATTATCCAGGTATTCGTCAAATCCATCAGCAGCACGTTCGTATTCCTCATCTTCCTCAATATATCGAAGAACCGGTTCTTCATTTGGATCGTCCGGATTTTCACTATATCCATATATCCACACATTTCCGTCATGATTTTCCCCATTTTCATCCAGTGGAAGAAGTGCAATGTAGTCCTTTTGATCTACTGTGTATATGGTTACAACAGTACAGGTAACAGTAGAACCATCGTCCAATTCTAACTCTACAGTCATTTCTTCGGGTGCCATTTCTGTGGTTTCCGGTTTGTTTACGTTGTGTTTTTCGCTTTTTGACATAAATAGACTCCTTTTTTGTTTTGTCCGTTTTGTTTTTTGCAAGCAAAACATTTTATTCTATTTTGCATGGCTTTGAATAGTTATATTATATTGTAATAAGATTAAGAAATGGATGCAATCTTTTTTCGGGATAATCCTGTCTATTTTTTATAGGCTTGATTCACTTCCTGGGGAAAATGTGATATGATAAATGGAACTGGAAAAGAGGGGGGCTTATGGAATATAAATGTAAAGTGGTTAATTATCATAATGGTATTACGGGAACACAGGTCATTGATAATGGAATCCTTTTCCACACTGTTTTGCGTGGAAAAAACAGTAATGGGATGCTGCTTTATGAAAAAGAAACTGGGGAAGTTACAAGGGTAGATTTTGATGAGTCCATAAGGACCGGAAACGTCTATCACGGTATGCTTTGTGATCTGGATTATTCAAAATATCATTATATGTTTCATGAAGACGGGATTCCTGTGCTGGATACCGGAGCAAAAGCATATATCGGTCATCGTCTTTTTGGAGCTGAACATCGCCTGGCGAAAGAGGAAGATGCTATATCAGGATGTGTTTTTGTAAAGGAAGATTTTTCATGGGGACCGGATAAAAAACCGGATATTCCTTATGAAGACAGTGTACTTTATGGAATGCATGTGAGGGGATTTACAAAGGATCCTTCCTCCAGGATAAAAGAAGCAGGAACTTTTGCCGGTGTCACCAAAAAAATATCATACCTGAAAAAGCTTGGAATAACAGGTGTGGTTTTACAGCCGATTTACGAAACGGAAGAATGTACGGATGAAAAAGTCAATTACTGGGGATATCTTTCGGGATATTATTATGCACCTAAAAATGCATATTCCTATTCGGATAATGCAGTAAATGAGTGCAAAGAGATGATCCGTGAACTTCATAAAAACAAGATAGAAGTTTTCCTTCAGTTCTATTTTCCTTTCGGGATGACAGTTTCTGATATGGAAAAAATTTTAGTTTACTGGAGTGAGCAGTATCATGTGGATGGTTTTCAAATCATGGGACCATCCATACCTTATAAAGCAATTGGGGATTCTCCATATTTATCAGACCTGAAGATCTGGGCAGATAATTTTCCGTATTATGAGCTGGCCACCACATCAGAATCATCAGACTATTTTAAAAAGAACAGTTCGGATCTGCCAAAACGCAGACTGGCAACCTTTAATCGGGATTATATGTGGACCATGAGAAAATTCATAAAAGGAGATTCCGGAATGCTATCGGATTTCCTTTCCCAAAACCGTAAGAACGATCTTTCCCATGGAGACATTAATTATCTTTCCTCTTATGATGGATTCCGGCTTATGGATGTTTTTTCTTATGATATAAAGCATAATGTGAGTAATGGCGAAAACAATCAGGATGGAGAGGATTATAACTGCAGCTGGAATTGCGGTGCAGAAGGAACTACAAGAAAAAAAGCGGTTGTACAGCTGCGAGAAAAGCAGTTCCGGAATGCATGGATGATTCTGCTTTCATCCCAGGGGACTCCCTTTTTCTTTATGGGAGATGAATGGGGAAAAACCGGTCTCGGAAATAACAATCCTTATTGCCAGGACAATGAGATCACCTGGCAGAAATGGAATTTAAAAAAGCAGGAAAAAGATCGGTTACAGTATGTGACTTCGCTGATCACATTCCGTAAAAAATATAAAGTATTGAGCCAGAGACTGCCACTTCGTAATATGGATTATTTATCCTGCGGTTATCCGGATATGTCCTATCACGGGAAAGAGGCATGGAAACCGGATCTGGAGCAGGAAGACCGGCAGCTTGGTATTTTGCTTTGTGGAAATTATCATATGGATGAAAAAAACAAAGACAAACATATCTATCTGATTTATAATATGCATTGGGAAAAGAAAGAGATTGCATTTCCGAAACTGCCAAAAGGAATGGATTGGAAACTTTTGATTGATACGGAAAGAAATGATAAAGCTTTTGTACCTGATGGTGAAGAGAATAGTATTGAGAATCAGGTGGTTTCTATTCCGGGAAGAAGCATCCGGGTTTACACTACAGAAAGAGGATCATGACTTGAAAGCATGGGAGCATTTTAAAACAATTTCACATCATCGTCGTCTTGTGCGAAAAGGGTGCTTTCGTGTTGGACTGTACTTACAGGGACTGACACATGATCTTTCCAAGTTTTCCTGGACAGAGTTCAGGGTTGGCGCAAAATATTATCAGGGTACCCGAAGCCCGAATAATGCGGAGCGGGAAGATATCGGTTTTTCCACTGCATGGCTTCATCATAAAGGACGGAATAAACATCATTATGAATACTGGATTGATTACAGTCTGCATGGCACTCCGGGTGGTATGGTTCCATGTCCTATGCCGGACAAATACATTGCGGAAATGATCATGGACAGGATTGCTGCCTGTAAAACCTATCAGGGGGCTTCTTATACACAGAAAAGTCCTCTGGAGTATTATAGACAGGGGAAAGATCCGGCACCACTGCATGAGTATACCAGAAAGAATTTGGAGATGCTTCTGGAAATGCTGGCAGAAAAGGGAGAAGCAGAAACTTTCTCCTATATAAAGAATGTATTTTTAAAGAAAAAATAACGGTGATACCGTAATGGAGGAGCAGTATTATGATAAATGACAAAAAAATATTATTCAGCGGAATGCAGGCCACAGGGAATCTGACCCTCGGCAATTATCTGGGAGCCCTGAAAAACTGGGTCACTTTATGTGATGAATATGAATGTTTCTATTCTGTAGTGGATCTTCATTCCATTACGGTCAGACAGGATCCGGCAGAACTTCGAAGAAGAGCGAGAAATCTGCTTACCTTATATATTGCAGCCGGAATTGATCCGGAAAAGAACTGTATCTATTATCAGTCTCATGTTTCCGGACACTGTGAGTTATCCTGGATATTGAACTGCTTTACTTATATGGGAGAACTGAATCGTATGACTCAGTTTAAAGATAAGGCAGCAAAACATGCGGACAATATCAATGCAGGGCTGTTTACCTATCCGGTGTTAATGGCTGCAGATATTCTGTTGTATCAGGCAGATGTAGTACCTGTTGGAAAAGACCAGCTTCAGCATCTTGAAATTACGAGGGATATTGCACAGCGGTTTAATGCGATTTATGGTGATGTATTTACGATTCCGGAGCCTTATATCGGAAAAGCCGGAGCAAAGATTATGAGTTTACAGGATCCAACGAAAAAAATGTCAAAATCAGATGAAAACCCAAATGCAAGTATTTATCTGATGGATGATCCGGATACGGTTATTCGCAAATTCAAAAGAGCAGTAACCGACTCCGAAGGCTGTGTAAGATATCATGAAAGCCAGCCGGGAATCAGCAATCTGATTGATATTTATTCGGCTTGTACCGGCAAAAAAGTCGAAGAGATTGAAAAAGAATTTGATGGAAAAGGCTATGGTGAATTCAAGCTTGCAGTGGGAGAAGCTGTAGTGGATGTTTTAAAACCATTGCAGGAGCGCTTTAATGATCTAAGTAAAAACAAGGATTTCATCGATTCTGTAATCAAGAATAATGCGGAGAAGGCAAATTATTATGCACAGAAGACCTTAAGAAAGGTTCAGAAAAAAGTAGGTTTTCCTGAAAAGATTAGATAAGGAGGGCATGAGGATGCCTCAGGATAAGTATGTAGCATATGTATCAACCTATACCATGGGAAATGATAACAAGTATGGTATAAAAATTTTTGATGTGGACATGAAAAACGGATATTTGACGGAACGGGATAAAGTGGAAATTACCAATCCGTCCTATATTACCATTTCCCATAATCATAAGATATTATATTCCATAACGGACTTTGGTGTGGAAGCATACCGGATTGAAAAAGATGGCTCATTGTTCCATTTGAATAATGCTTCCATCAATGGTATGAGAGGATGTTATCTTTCCACAGATTATGAGGATAAGTTCCTGCTTGTAGCCGGGTATCATGATGGAAAGATTACGGTGCTCCGGTTGAAAAAAGATGGTAAAGTGGGAGAAATTACAGACGAAATCTATTGCAAAGGCATGGGCAGTGTGGCGGAACGTAATTTCAGGCCGCATGTGAACTGTGTGAAAATGACAAGAGATAACAAATATTTATGTGCAGCAGATCTTGGAATGGATCATGTAAATGTGTATCGTCTGGATCATAAAACCGGAAAACTTAAACTGGAAGATATTATCAGAAGCGATCTGGAATCAGCACCGCGTCATTTGAAGTTTTCACAGGATGGCAGATTCTTATATGTTGTTCATGAACTGAAAAATTATATTGACGTTTATAGTTATGAAGACGTAAATGATATGCCACAGTTTGAAAAAATTCAGACCATTTCCACTTTAAATGATTATCATGCCAGTGGGTCTGCTGCCAGTGCACTTAATTTTTCTGCGGATTTCAAATATCTGGTGTCCTCCAATGCAGGAGATAACAGTGTAGTTGTGTATCGTATCGATAAAAAGACCGGCATGCTGGAAAAAATATTCTGTCTGCCGGTAAGTGGCGATTATCCAAAGGATGCAGATCTGTTCCCGGATAATAAGCATCTGGTGTCTTTAAATCACGAGTCAAATACCATGACCTTTTTCTCGACGGATTTGAAAAAAGGTCTGCTGGTAATGAATGGTAAGGAAATTAGAATTACCTCACCAAACTGTCTTATTTTCTATAAGCTGGAAAATGCAGAAGAAGGGCAGGCAGAATAAAAGAATAACAGCCATTTTGTTTTTTCTCATGTCAAGGTACAGAGTAAAAAGCAAGATGGCTGTTTTTTATAGCCCTGAAGTATTATATATCCGGTAATCATCTGTAACAAAAACAGCTTCACAATCCGCTGTCTGCTCTATCAATTCCATTCCTTTATCCAGACCAAGTATTAAACATGCTGTGGATAGGGCATCTCCATCCATGGACGAGGATGAAAGTATGGTTACACTGTATAAGTTATTGGATATGGGATATCCGGTACCGGTATCTAAAATATGATGATATAATTGCCCATCCTGATAAAAATATCGTTCATATATACCGGAGGTGACAACGGATTTATCGACAACAGATAAAACTTCAATCGGGGATTCATCGTCTTTAAATGGTTTTTTTATCCCAATTTTGTAAGATGATTTGTCCGGCTTACTTCCCAGCGTCAAAACATTTCCACCCAGATTAATGATTCCGCTTTGTACGTTTTCAGACAGCAGATATTGTTTCATCTGATCAGCAATGTAGCCTTTGGCTATGAATCCCAAATCAATTTGAGCTTTGGAATCGGTAAGAGCAGCTGTATACTGATCACCATTTTGTTTGATCACAACATTCTGGTAATTCACATGTGTAAGTGCTTCCCGGATTTTGTCATCAGAAGGAACCTTGTGGGTATCATTTTCACTGGAAAAATTCCATAAATCACTAACCGTTCCAATCGTAAGATCAAGACGTCCATCTGTTAACCGGGCATAGTACATGGCTCTGGAAAGTAAATCATAGGTTTCTCTGTTTATGGATACCTCTGAGCCACCGGAATGATTGATGTTCCAGATGTCGGAACCTTCTACAGTTTTGCTTAACATCTGTTCATAATCTGAGGCAATTTCAAAACAATGATCCAATAGGCTTTCGGAAGGTGCATCGTATAGTGTGATGGTAATAATCGTATCAAAATAAAAATCAGATCTGGAAACCGGTTCTGCATTGCCGCATCCACCAAGACAGAAGGAAAAGAGAACGGTAAGCAGAAAAAACAGAATGGGGCGAATATTTATTTGGAGAGATTTTTTTTTCATGGTTTATTCGTGTTCCTTATATTCAAAATGTTTTCCGGAATTTTAATATCATTATAAATACTGGCATAAGCAGGTGCCGACACTTCGTCAATATAATTCATGGTATAGTTTTTTTGTATTCCATTTTTGGAGAGAACATCGATAGCCTTATTGTAAGCAATGGCTGCTTCTAATGCACCGGGAAAGAAACCGATTACATAATAGCTTCGTATATGAATTCTGGCACGATACAGGACTTTTCCCTTGTGTGTCACTTTATCAACACCATAATAGGTATTCAGAACTCTGATATTTTCCATCCGGAAATCATAAGGATCCTGATTCACAAACTCATAATCCTTTCCGCGAACGGCATAATTCTTGATTCCATATCTGGAATACAAATTCACCTGCATGCCATAATCTGCAACAAACAGATGACCGTTTCGCTTCATGATTTTATGGGAAGCATAATAAAACAGATCATCCAGTGAGAACTTCAGCTCCAGATCAGGTGCCAGATAATAAATAAAGTATGACTTCATGAGATAAATCGGTGTTGAGAAATAGATTTTATTTTCCCGTAAATTGATAAGACAGACCCATTTTTCGAAAGGCAGACAGGATGCAGGATCATAGTCGTGTAAGTAATATTCCTGTTCCAACAGAAGCATTCTGGCTGTTGTATAGGCTGTATGAGCACTTTCCTCGTCCGAGAAGCTGCCCAGGCTAATATGTTTGTTTTGAAAAGTAAGAGAGGAACGGTATGAGACCGTTCCATTTTTTAATTTTGTTTTATAAACACCGGGCAGACTCATGAAATACTCCTTTCTTTATGGATACTTTAGCATGCGATTAACTTTTGAACAAGGAAAATAAGCATGTTTTTTGTGGAAAGTGCATAAACTGATAAAAGAGCTATTTATAAAAGAAAGGAAACTTTAGTATGTATAAGAAATGTTCAATCATATTATATATTTGTATAGTATTGATTGGTTTTTTATGGATTTTCATGAAAAAAAGCTCTTTAAATGAAGCATCCCAAAAATCTATTTTATCTTACAGAGTATCGGATTTGGAGGAAATAGTAGATACATTCCGGGAGATGGAAGCATCAGAAGATGAGCTGGGCTATGTGGACAAGCATGAAACGATTGCCATCAGAGTAAGTAAAGAAAATGAATTTTTTTCACCCAAAATGCATCGCGTCAATTATCAGGTTATACAAAAAGAAAACCGGATTGTACTGGATGAAAATGATTATGATATTTTATGCTGTATTGTAGAAGCGGAAGCCGGTGGAGAAGATTACCTGGGAAAAAAACTGGTGGCAGAGGTGGTATTAAACAGGGTTGAATCTGCAAAGTTTCCCAATACAGTAGAAGAAGTTGTGTTCCAGCAGGAAGATGGAGTATATCAGTTTTCACCGGTGGCCGATGGCAGATTTTATCGTGTGACAGTTTCGGAGGAAACGAAGCAGGCAGTGGATGCAGCTTTGACAGGAGAAGATGAATCCAGAGGAGCATTATATTTTATCAACAGGAAATACAGCAGTACAAAAGCGCTATGGTGGTTTGATAATCGCTGTACTCCATTGTTCTTTTATGGCGGACATGAATTCTTTTCATAAAAAAAGTCCTTTTCTGAAAATAAGTTCTCTTATAAAAATGAAAATAATAGTTACGTGCAAAAAAAATTATGTTATAATGAATAAATCTGTACGTTCAATTATGCTTTTACGGTTTTACAGAAAAGAGGAGAAGAAAGAAGGATTTTACCGATGGTCAGATACTTAAGTACACGTAGCGATATAGAGCCTGTTCAGGCATCCGTAGCAATTTTGAAAGGCCTTACGGATGATGGTGGATTATTTGTTCCGGACCATATCCCGGCTCTGGATAAAACATTAAAAGAATTGTCCGAAATGACATATCAGGAAGTGGCATACGAAGTAATGAAACTTTACTTTTCGGATTATACAGAAGAAGAGTTAAAAAACTGTATAAATAATGCCTATGATGAAAAATTTGATACAGAAGTCATAGCTCCTCTTGTGGAGGCTGATGGCGGATATTTCCTGGAACTTTTCCATGGTTCAACCATTGCTTTTAAAGATATGGCATTATCGATTCTGCCACATTTAATGATTACAGCAGCAAGAAGGAATCAGATTAAAAATGATATTGTAATTTTAACTGCCACTTCAGGAGATACCGGAAAAGCAGCACTTGCCGGTTTCGCCGATGTTGAGGGGACACGTATTATTGTATTTTATCCAAAGAATGGTGTAAGCCCGATTCAGGAAAAACAAATGGTTACCCAGAAGGGCAAAAATACCTTTGTGGTAGGTATTCACGGTAATTTTGATGATGCTCAGACCGGTGTTAAGAAAATATTCGGTGATAAAGATTTTGCTGCATTGATGGACAAAAACGGTTTCCAGTTCTCTTCAGCCAATTCTATTAATATTGGTCGTCTTGTACCGCAGGTGGCATATTATGTATATGCTTATGCCCAGCTTTTAAAAGAAGGAAAAATTGCGG
The DNA here is from genome assembly GCA_051880335.1 of Lachnospiraceae bacterium. Lineage (GTDB taxonomy): Bacteria > Bacillota > Clostridia > Lachnospirales > Lachnospiraceae > 1XD8-76. The sequence goes on along the minus strand of JBJENT010000121.1, from coordinate 2,682 downwards.
ATGGAGAAAAAATCAACATTGTTGTTCCTACCGGTAATTTTGGAAATATTCTGGCAGCCTATTTTGCAAAGAATATGGGGCTTCCGGTGAATAAACTGATTTGTGCATCCAATGAAAACAAGGTATTGTTTGATTTCTTCCAGACAGGTACCTATGACAAAAATCGTGATTTTGTACTGACAAGCTCTCCGTCTATGGATATTCTGATTTCCAGTAATCTGGAAAGACTGATCTATTTGATTGCGGATCGTGATGTGAAAAAGAATGCGCAGTGTATGGCGGCTCTTTCTCAGGATGGGAAGTATCAGATTACGGATGAAATGAAAGCAAAGCTTTCTGATTTTTATGGTGGATATGCTTCAGAAAAAGAAACTGCAGAGAAGATTAAAGACTTATATGAAAAATGCGGTTATGTGATCGATACACATACAGCAGTTGCAGCAAAAGTATATGATACATATCGCAGGGAAACAGTCGATGAAACCAAAACGGTAATTGCATCAACTGCCAGTCCATTTAAGTTTACCAGAAGTGTGATGAATGCCATTGATGAAAAATATGACAGTATGTCTGATTTTGAGTTGGTTGATGAGTTATCAAGAATCGCAAATGTGAAGGTCCCTAATGCAATTGAAGAGATCAGAACAGCACCGGTTCTTCACGATACGGTTTGTGAGAAGGATGCAATGGCTGAAACAGTAAAGAAATATCTTGGACTGTTATAGGTATGAAAAAGTAACTGTAGTGGGAATTCTGTTACGGAGAAAAAACTTTTATGTTAAATGAAAAACATATTTTGATTGTTGATGACGTAAACACAAACTTAAAGTGTGCTTCTGAAGTTCTGAAAGACCACTTTAATGTTTCGATGGTAAAGTCTGGAAAACAGGCTCTTAAATTTTTGAAAGACTGTATTCCGGATCTGATTCTGCTGGATATCAGTATGCCGGAAATGGATGGCTACGAGACCATGGAAAAGATAAGAGAAAATCCTGTATGGAAGGATATTCCCGTTATTTTTTTGACAGCAGATACTGATGGCGAAAGCGAAATAAAAGGTTTGCGAATGGGCGCTATGGATTATATTCGTAAACCATTTGAACCTGCGGTTATGCTTAGCCGTGTTGAAAAAGTCATTCAGATTGAAGAAGATAAGAGAACATTGGAAATATGTGCAAGAAAAGACGCTCTAACCGGTTTGTGGAATCGGCGTTTCCTGGAAGAAAAGCTTCAGGAGTGTTCGTCAAAAGAAAATGCCTGTGGTGCTTTCTTTTTAATGGATCTGGATAACTTTAAAGCAGTCAATGACAATCTGGGACATTTGGTTGGTGATGCAGTTCTGGTTCAGTTTGCCAAATGTTTAAAAGAGTATGGTGAGGAAAACGACATTCTATGTCGAATTGGCGGCGATGAATTTGTGATGTTCTTTGATGGTTTAACAGATACGGATATTATAAAGAAGATTGCAAAGAGTATTAATACAGAAGTGTCTGAAAAAGTGAATCGTTCCAAGGGACCGGGTAATGATATTTCTGTTTCTATTGGTATATCCATCATGCCTGAGAATGGAACAGATCTTCATACTTTATATAATAAGTCTGATAAAGCACTTTATTTTGTGAAAGAAAACGGAAAAAGAGGCTATCATTTTTATCAGGAGAAGGATAAAATGACTCTTGACCGGAATATGAACATTCAACAATCCACAGTTGCCGATCTTATGCAACTCAAAAAACTGATACAGGAAAACAACCAGAAAATGGGTGCATTTGAAGTAGAATATGAGGGCTTTCGAAAGATTTATCAGTTCGTTTCCCGTTCTGTGAAACGTTCGAAAAGAAATGTGCAGATTGTTCTATTTACGATGTACGAGAAAACAGGTGTTATACAGGAAATAGGCGGTTTGGAGATTGCAATGAAGGATATGAATGATGCTATTGTAAAGTCCCTTCGTAAGGGAGATGTGGCAACACAGTACAGTAGCACCCAGTTCATTGTGATTTTGATGGATACAGACACAGAAAATGGTGTTATTGTGGCAGAGCGTATTCGTAAAGCCTGGTTGAATAATAGTATTATTGGGTCAAAATGTTTTACGCTTACTTATGATTTAGAACGTTTTGAAACATCTGAGGAGAAAGAAAACAATGATTAGTTTTACATTTATTGATTTAATTATTATTGCAGTAGGTGGATATATTATTTATGCATCCATCCAAATGAAACGTACAGGAGATATTTCCAACAGTGCGCTTGTTGGAAAAGGCTTTGATGTAAAAAAAGCAGTAGATCCCCAGGGATATATTGACTATATCTATATGAAAGCAATTATGATTGGAGTGGTATCCATCCTTGGAGGTGTTTTGGATATTGTAAACGAGAAATATCTTCATATTCCATACCTGGGTATTGTAAGTTCTGTAATTATTTTTCTGGTACTTATTGCATATTGTGTGGTTGCATCAAAAGCACAGAAAAAATTTCTATCACCTAAGCCAAGAGAAAAGAAATAATTTGTATATAAGAAAAGAGTGGTTTAAATCCGCTCTTTTCTTATATACAAATTTTTGTAGTTTGGATTGTTTATGTGAAGAAGAATCATAAGAAGATTGAAGAATTGAGGATATAAGAGGAATTCATATGTTGATTTGTGAAAGATTGCAGAAACTCATCAGGAAGATG
>JBJENT010000120.1:0-15037 GCA_051880335.1 Lachnospiraceae bacterium | reverse complement strand
TAGGCTGTGCCTTAGCTTGTTGGGCCTACGATATCCTTCCCAAACAAGTTTTTTGTAAGCCCTATAGGCTGTGCCTTAGCTTGTTGGGCCTACGATATCCTTCCCAAACAAGTTTTTTGCAGGCCCTGCAGGCTGTGTTTTAGCTTGTTGGACCTACGATACCCTTCCCAAACAAGCTTTCCCATGACAAATATCTGGAACTCCTATTGTTTCCTTAACATTTTTTTATTTTTTGAAAAAAGTGATAGATGGATAGAAATATTCTATCCCAGCGCCACATCCAGAATCATCATCAGGGAAAAGCCAACCATAAATGCGATGGTCCCGATGTTGGAATGGTTTCCCTCTGCCATTTCGGGTATCAGTTCTTCTACTACCACATAGATCATTGCACCGGCAGCGAAACTGAGTAAGAAAGGTAAAATCGGGATAAGCAATCCGGATAACAAAATGGTAATCGCTCCAGCGATAGGTTCAACCGCTCCGGACAAAATTCCCTGCAGGCATGCTCTATTTCTGGACATACCGTTTGCATAAAGAGGCATGGAAATAATCGCGCCTTCCGGAAAATTCTGAATGGCGATACCCAGGGCAAGAGCAAAAGCTCCGGATATGGATATGGCAGTATTTCCGGATACCCATCCGGCATACACTACGCCCACAGCCATACCTTCCGGTATGTTATGTAATACTACTGCAAGGACCAGCATAGTCGTCTTTCCCAGATTTTTCTTTGGTCCTTCCACAGTTTCATCCAAATGCATATGAGGTGTAATCATATCCAGAATCAGCAGAAACATCATTCCCGCGCAGAATCCGATCACCGCAGGCAGGAAAGCTAATTTTCCCATGCTGTCCGATACCTGTTCCATGGCTGGAATCAGAAGACTCCATATGCTGGCTGCCACCATGACACCAGCAGCGAAACCGGTCAGCATACGCTGAATACCGGCATCAATTTCTTTTTTTATGAAATATACCATAGCGGAACCAAGAGCAGTTCCTGCAAAAGGGATCAGCAATCCCTCTAAAACTATCATATTCATGGCATATCCTCCTTCTACATTTTACACACATTTTTAACCAAGGCTTTTTCAACCGAGGCATTATAAACAATTCTTTCATAGGCAGGACTTTATCAAAGCAACAATTCATTAATGCAAAATTTCATCAAAATACATTTCATCGCGGAATCAGTCCCTGGATCAATATATATACGATTAGTACCGGCAGTACAAACTGGAAATACCATTTCAGTGCTCTGCCCTTTGGCAGCTTAAATCCTTTTCCGGTGTTTGCTTCTTCCAGATATTTATCGTATCCCCAGCCCCATTTGCTGACACAGAACATCAGATAAATAAGAGATCCGATAGGCAGAAGAAGATTGCTTACCAGGAAATCTTCACTGTCCAGTACGTCGCGTCCGCCGATCAGGTGCAGATTACTCCAGATATTATAACCGAATACGCATGGGAGACTTGCTACAAGCACAAATACCGCATTCCAGAGAACTGCCTTTTTTCTGCTCCATCCAAAGTTGTCGATACAGTTGGCTAACAGATTTTCAAAAACAGCAATGACGGTAGAAAAGCTGGCAAAGGTCATAAACAGGAAGAACAGGGTTCCCCATAATCTTCCGCCCTGCATATTGGTAAACACATTGGGCAATGTCATAAAAATGAGAGCCGGTCCCTGATCCGGCTGCACTCCATAGGCGAAGCATGCCGGGAAAATGATCAGTCCGCTGCACAGCGCAACCAACGTATCCAGACCACAGATACGAAGGGCCTCGCCGCCCAGTGTATATTCCCTTGACATATAACTGCCGAAGATCTCCATGGCTGCAATACCCAGACTGAGTGTGAAAAATGCCTGATTCATGGCTGCTGCAATCACATTTCCGATTCCACTTACTTTTGCTCTTTCCCAGTTTGGCACCAGATAAAATTTGATGCCTTCTGCTGCCCCGGGCAAAAGGGTAGAATGAACAGCCAGAACTACGATCAGAATCAAAAGAAATGTCATCATGATCTTTGTAATTCTTTCCAGCCCATTCTGCAGACCCAGACTGACTACCAGAAATCCCACAACCACCGTAACGATCATCCAGAAAGTCATTTCACCAGGGCTGGCCAGAAGTGAGCCAAATATCCCACTTACTGCATCTCCTGAAATGCCATCAAACTTTCCGGTGAGGAATTTATAAAAATATCCCAGCATCCATCCGGACACGGTAGTATAGTACATCATGAGAAGGTAGCACCCTATCATACAGAAAATACCATGTATATGCCACTTACTTCCCGCTGGTTCCAGTTCCTTATAAGCCAGCATGGCACTTTTTCTGCCTGCACGCCCTACTGCCAGCTCCATGGTCAGTACTGGTGCACCCATGATCAGAAGGAAAATCAGATAAAATAAAACAAATATTCCACCGCCATTCTGACCGGTCACATAAGGAAATCTCCATACATTACCGATTCCAATGGCACACCCTGCACTTACTAATAAAAATCCGATTCTGGAACCAAAACTTTCTCTTTTCACCTTATTTCTCCCTGGTTATCAAAAACTTGTTATTTTCTTCTATCAGAAACCTTTTTATTCTCCTCTATCAGAAACCTTGCTATTCTCTTCTATCAGAAACCTTTTTATTCTCTTTTGAGAACTCCTCCCCACTGCGTGCCTGCATTCTCCGGTCTACTCCCTTATCTGCATAGAAACGTGCCTTACTGCTGTACATCCGCTTATCTGCTATCTTTGCCATTTCCGAAAGGGACAGATTCGGGAATTCCTCCCCGGTAGCATATCCATAGGAAACGGAAAGTGAGTGTCCTGAAACAATATTCCAGGACTGCATTACATTTTCAAAATCCTGCTCTACTTCCTTTATTTTCTGACTGTCTGCAGAGATGATCGCTACAAACTCATCTCCACCGATACGGTATATTTTTCCATGTTCCCCCAGACTGGTTTTCATGCAGAATGCTGCACTTTTTAAAAACTCATCTCCTGCATCATGCCCCCGATTGTCATTGATTTCTTTTAATCCATTCAGATCCATGGAAATATATACCTGATCTTTTTTATCAGAATGCCCGGAAGCATTTTTTATATCCTCTTCATATGCATTTCTGTTATATAAACCGGTTAATGCATCCCTATATACATCTTCACGAAGTTTCGATGCCTTTTCCTTCAGGAAAAGTTCCCGCTGTACTGTAGTATTGAAAGAATAAATGGCAAGTGCGGTAAGGGAAAATCCAAACCCATACATGGCGATATCAAAATGAGCATACTGTCCGGTTCCGAAAACAAGAGGAATCAGAGAAAAAATAACTACCTCCCGGTAGGTATCTTTATTCTCCCTCTCTATCTTCCACCGGAATGTTCCGTAAATCAACAAGATAATGTAGTACAAAAACTGCAGGCTATATAGAATAATCCGAAACTTTCCCGAGGAATAATGACAATTCTCATCTATGTAAAATGCGGCATGAGTAAACAAGTTGGAGCCCAGTGTGGCTGCCTGCACTGCCAAAAGCAGGAAACGCAGGCCATTTAGTATTTCCTTATCCCTGCCACTTATTTTCATAAAATGCATGGCATATCCAAACCAGATAAAAGCAGACAATGCCGCCATGGTATGATAGCCATAGGCAATGATCGTGAATCCCAACCGAGATCTCACGAAAAGCTGGGAATCAAACACGCCCCATAAACCGTCAATCACACAGAAAAGTGCAAAAAACTTTAACATCCTGCAAAGAGGCTCATCTATGGTCTCTTTATACTCTGTTGCTTTTACTCTGTTCAGAATCAAAAGAATCTGAAACATATTTACCAATGATGTTACTGTATATATTACCCAAATATTCATCTTTCTTTCCAGTCAAATACTCTTCTTCCTACAGAGTATTCTTTTCCACTAAAAAATGTCACAAAAATGGATTATAATATCTGTTTCCGTCCCAGAACGTAACCACCAGACTGAACGCCAGAACTACTACTGCAAGAAAAAGGGTGATATAATCGTTTCTCTCCATCTTTCGCAGCACATACCAGGTCCTTTTTTTCTTTTTCCCAAATCCCCGAAGTTCCATTGCATTGGAAATGGTTTCAATGCGGTTAAGGCTGGACAAAACCAGCGGCAACAGAATCGCCACTGAATTTTTCAATCTGGTAAAAAACTTGTCTTTACCGGAAAGATCGATTCCTCTGGCCTGTTGAGCCTGGCTGATATTATGATACTCCCGCTGAATATCCGGTATATACCGAAGGGCCAGACTTACGGAATATCCAATCCGGTAATTTACCCCGATGGATGCCAGACTGGCTGCAAATTCGCTTGGGTCTGTACAGGCAATAAAAATAAGAGCCACCGGAATCACGCAGACCACTTTCATGGTCATGTTCAAATGATAAAACAGCTGCTGGGCGGTAATCGTATATCGTCCGGCTATGGTAAACAACAACGTGCGACTGCCATACAGATTCACACCATATTCCGGCGAAAAAAGATACACAAACAGATTATTCATCAGCAGAAAAACGCCGGCTAATCCAAGAACAAAACTGATTTCCTTTATCTTCACTTTACTCAGTTTAAAAATCGCAAAGCTTCCGATCAAAAAACATACCAGCACACGGGTGTCGTAGGTCACCATGACTGCCACACTCCAGGCCAGGAAAAAAATCAGTTTTGTGGTTCCCACCAGATCATGAACAGGACTTTTTCGTTTTATATAACTAAGTACTGCAACCTTTGCCATCTTAGCGCACCTCCTGTTCATAGTGGATAAAACGTTTCGTTAATTCTTCCGGATTGTGGATTCCGCATAAAAGACTTAAATTGTAAAGACTTGTCTCTTTCAGGCTGGCTTTCTTTACCAGTTCAGGATCATTTAAAACCTTTGCTGATGTGGTATCTGCCAAAAGTTTTCCCTCAGAGAAGCAAATGGCCCTTTTGGTATATTCCAGCATCAGATGCATATCATGGGTAATGATCAGAATGGTATAACCCTTACCGTTTAACTCTTTTAAAAACTCCATGATTTCCGTGTAATGCTTATAGTCCTGTCCTGCTGTTGGTTCATCCAGGATAATGACGCGCGGGCGGCAAACCAGAATACTGGCAATGGTAACTCGCTTTTTCTGTCCATAAGACAGTGCAGAAACCGGCCATTTCCGGAACGGATAAAGTCCACAGATTTTTAAAGTCTCCTCTACCCGCTGTTTCCGCTCCTCCTCCGTCATATCGGTATGCAGAAGCGCCATCTCTACCTCATCCCAGATCATGGGTTTGGAGATCATCTGGTTCGGGTTCTGCATACAGTACCCGATGCTCTCCGCACGTTCCTTGATGGTATCTCCGGACAGGGAACGACCACCTAACAGAATATCTCCTTCTGTAGGTGTTTCAAACCCGCAGATCAGCTTGGCAAGGGTACTTTTTCCTGCACCGTTTCTTCCTACAATGCTCACCATTTCCCCTTCGTATATGGTAAAGTTTATATCTTCCAAAGCCATTTTTTCATCGGTATATCCAAAGGAAAGATTCTGGACCTTCAGCAGTTCCTGTTTAGGGGAGTTATCTCTATCTTCTGCCAGATTCTGTTCTTTCCAGTCTCTGACCATCTGTTTCTGTGCTTCTGTTAATCGCAGGGACTGAACGTGTTCCGGATTCATATCCTCCGATACGGTCACACCTGCATACTTTAACGCAGTCAGATACAGTGGCTCCCGTATCCCATGCTGCATCAGAATGTCCGAACTAAGCAGTTTTTCCGGCGCCATATCTGCCACGATACAGCCATTTTCCATCAAAACCACACGGTCCACCGATTTCCACAGAACATCTTCAATCCTATGTTCAATGATGACAACTGCTGCTTCGGATTTTTTCTGAATCTCATCAATCAGTTCAATGGTATTTTTCCCTGCTGCCGGATCCAGATTGGCAAGGGGCTCATCAAACAGAATCACTTTCACTTCATCTACCATGACACCTGCCAGACTGACACGCTGTTTCTGTCCGCCGGACAATTCATGGGGTGCATGGTCCAGATGATGGTCGATATCCACCAGCTGTGCCACACGCTTTACCGTTTCTTTCATTTCCGGCTGCATGATGCATTGATTTTCCAGAGCGAAAGCAATATCTTCTGCCACAGACAGCCCGATGAACTGGCCATCCGTATCCTGCAACACAGTACCTACCGTATGACTGAGTTCAAAAATACTGCTTTTTTCCGGTTCTTTCCCATCCACCAGAAGTTTTCCTGTGCTTTCCCCTTTATAGGAAAAAGGAATCAAGCCATTGATGCAGCTGGCAATGGTACTTTTACCGCTTCCGGAAGCACCTGCGATCAGTATTTTTTCACCCGGATAAATGTCCAGATTGATATGATGCAACGTAGGCTCTGCCTGGGCAGTATATTGGAATCCATAATCTTGAAATGAAATAATCGGAGATTTCATGTATCTTCCTTTCTTATCAGAGAGAAATCCCTGCTGGGTAAGCTCGCTTGATTCATCTTCGTTCATAAAATAAGGCTGCCGCGCAAAGCAGCAGCCTTATTCATTTATCTTCTTTTGAATCTACTCAAAATATTCTCGGAATCTTTCCAGACTCTTTTTTTGAATCTTCTCAGACTCTACTCGGAATGTTTAGTCCTCTTTACTTAAAGAACCTTTTTTCACAATGGTCTTTGCATAAGCAAACAGAAGTAAAGATCCAACCACACCGGTGGTAACGATATTGGCAATACCTGCTACAAGTCCCTGAGAGAACACTTTGTTCATTGGTTCCGCATAAATCAGAATGTCCAGAACCGGTGCAACTACGCCCCATGCAAGTAAATGTGCAATGACCTGTGCAACATTGAAAAGTACTATTTTCTTTCTGTCAATGCCTTCATTGACATCTAATTTTAAGGCGATCAGTCCAATAATAAGACCTGCACATGCGGATGCGATGATCCAGCTCCACCATGGACCATAACTTGTCATATCGATCAGGGTATGACCGATAAATCCGATAAGCAGACCAGCGATGGGTCCAAATAATGTAGCAAATACTGCCTGGATTGCATACTGCAGGCTGATATAAGTATTTGGAACCGGTGTTGGAATGGAAACCTTTCCAAGTACAAAGAACAATGCTGCTCCGATACCAATGGCAACTACACTTTTCACTGATAGTTTCTTCATTTTTCTTCCCTCCATCAACAGATGTTTTCGTATATTCTAACGCCTTTATTATATTTCAGGCATCCCTTTGTGTCAACGGATTCGAAAATTCTATTTTGTTGCAGATATTCATCACTTTTTGTTACACGAATTCAGAAATCCTATTTTGCTGCAGGGTATTCATTACAAAGCAGTCTGTATGGTGGCTCATCCTCTTCGATGGTTGGGAATCGTCCCATTTTTTCATAGAAACGGTTATCTGTATTATCATCGTTGCACTGGCTCACTTCACCGATCAGTACAGCACCTGTTCCGGCCTCTACTTCAAAATCATGGTACATATACTGCTGGATGCTGATACTTTCACCCGGCATCAGCTTAATCTGTGTTCCTGCCGGAACCATCATGGTACGTCCGTCTTTATGTACTTCCACCTCACCGGTTCTGTCCAGGTCTTCATCCTTGGTAGCATTGTATACACGGATGAGAAGATTTCCGCCGCCCCGGTTGATGATATCTTCCATTTTGCTCCAGTGGAAATGCATAGGGGAGGTCTGTGTTTCTTTTATATACAACAGTTTTTCCGCATAGGTTTTTTTGTATTTATCTGCCATTTTCAGGTTACCGTTTCGAATGGTGATCAGGGAAAAACCGACCTTTTCAAAATCGCCCAGACCATAGTCTGTAATATCCCATCCCAGCATGTTGTCTCTTATTTCATCATACTCATGCCCTTTCTCCTGCCACTGCTCCGGTGTAAAATCACAAAACGGAGGTAAGGAAAAACGATACTCCCTGATCATGTTTTCCATTTCTTTTAATGCTGCATTGATTTCGCTTCTTTTCATCTCTGATACCTCTCCTTCTCTTTTTTTCTTTTATTTCTTTTTTCTCTCTTATTTCTTTATATATGCTTTGTTATTTTCTATTCCTTTTGTCTTCTGTTCTTTTTATATCCTTTGCCATAACCGGCGATTCTGTTTACTGCTGCAGGAAGGAATTCACAGATCTTTGTAAAATTTTCAAAGAACTGTCAATGGTCTTATCTTCCTCCAGAATCTGTCCAATCTCACTGTCTGCCAGGGAAATTGCCTGTTGGTATTTTTTAAATTTTGGTTCTACCCGGCCTTCTTCGATAACCTTTCCCAGAAGCGCGCTGTCGATAACCTTATCATCTTTCTCCATATCTTCCTGGATAATGTTTTCTGCAGTCTCCGACTGGGTTACATTACGAAGGACCGACGCTCCCTGGGAATACTGGAATAGTTCCATCTGCATCTCTTCATCATAGGTCAGCAGTTTCAGAAATTCCCATGCCAGTTTTTCTTTTTTGGTATGGGCACTGATTCCCATAAGAAGCGTATTAACTTCCGATACATTTTCTCCATGATCGCCTGCCGGCATGGTGATACAATCCCAGGTCATGTTGGCATATCGTTTGATCTTATACGGATACGTCTTATAGGTTCTGTATTCTGCAAAGGTAAGGGGCATGAATGCCACATTACCACCATTAAAGTCTTCCTGCATGACCTTTTGGCCACGGTTTAATTCTGTCAGCTGGCGAATAAACTTAACCGACTCCACCAGTCTCTCATCTGCAAAATAACTTTCCCCTCCATTGTCTGAAAAGATATCACACCCGTTGGAATAGACTGCATCCTTCCAGTTGTAATTATAGATTCCGAACTGATCTATGATTCCATCCCCATTGCTATCCTTTGTCACCTTTTGACAAATCCGATAGAGATCATCCCAGGTCCAGTCTTCCTCAGGCACCTCGATTCCTTCCTGGGTCAAAAGCGTTTTGTTTACAAACATCATGGTAGGTACTGTCTCATAGGGCAGTGCATACTGACTCCCCTGATATTTTCCGGATACATAGGTACTGGTAAAATATCTGTTTTCGTCAAAGCCGGTGTCACGCTGGATCAGCTCATCCAGGTTTTTCATGACTCCCATGGAGCAGAACTGGTTAAAATCGGTATCCAGCACCATAAAGACATCCGGTTCCTCTCCTTCTAAAAGTTTTCTGGAAAACCATTCTGAATAATCTTCTTTCAGTACTCCGCTGTAATAGTGCACCTTTACTCCGGGATGTTCTTCTTCAAATCGTGCGATTGCTTCATCGATAATGATAAAGCTGTTGGCAGAAGCCACATCCCAGTTGCTGCTGGCAAATACGCCAAGCTCCAACACAACTTCCTTATTCTTTTGTCTGAAATATAAGCCCAGGCATAAACCGATTGCCAGCAAAGTAATCAGTGCTATTATCCATTTGGCTTTTTTCTTTTCGATTTCCAAAACCTGCTCCTTTAAAATTCCTGATGTTCTGCCTTTTTCAGTGCTCCGGTCTGAACCGCCCAGATAGCAAGCTGGGTACGGTCACGCAGATTTAATTTGTTCAAAATAGCACTTAAATAATTTCGTACCGTTCCGTCGGAAAGGCAAAGGGTCTCTGCAATCTCTTTGTTGGTTGCCCCTGTTTCCACACAGGAGATGATTTTCCACTCTGTTTCGGTCAGTTCTTCTGCCGCCTTATCTCCTACCGGAATGGTATAATCTGTCTGTGCCATCTTGGAAAACAGACGCAGCACTTTGGTTGCGATATCCGGATTGATCATTGCCTTTCCGCTGTGGACTGTCTTAATGGCGTTTTCCAGTTCATCCATGGAAACACCTTTTAAAAGATAGCCACTGGCACCAAATTTCAGTGCATTATATACATATTCGTCATCATCAAAGGTAGTCAGAATAATGACTTTGATCTGCGGATAGTTTTCCTTGATAATCTGGGTACACTGCACGCCATCCAGTTTCGGCATACGAATATCCAGCAGAACCACATCCGGTTTTTCACGACGGATGCTCTGTATTACTTCCTGCCCATCCGCCACTGCATCGGTTACGTGGATGCCTTCTTTATTTTCCAAAACAATCTGCAGACTTTGTCTGATCAATTCCTGATCATCTGCTACTAACACATTAATCATACATTTCACCCCATCTGATAGGAATGACAGCTGTCACTGTAAATCCATTATTTCCATTAAATTTTACTGTCCCACGAAGCATTTCAATACGTTCCTGGATATGCTTCGTTCCAAAGCCGCTCTTAATCTCTTTACAGCCGATACCGTTATCTTTGATCACCAGACGAATCTCTCCATCCACCTTTTTCAAAGTAATCCAGATTTCTGTGGCATTTCCATGCCTTACCGCATTGGTTACGCTCTCCTGAATCACACGATAGATTGCATTTTCTTCATCTTCATCAAATCTCAGCTTTGTTCCATCGGTATCAAAATATATCTGAGCTCCGGATACCTGGCTCATATCGGTTATCATCTTACGGATTGCTACGTCCAGTCGAAGTCTTTCCAGGGAGTCAGGGCTCAGCTCATTCACAGACCTCCGGACATCCTTTAGTCCCTCACGACTTACCTTGGAAAGCAGTTCCAGCTGTTTTCTGGTCTGATCCGGAGAAATATCAATCATCGTCATACAGGCATCCAGACCTGCTGCAATCCCGGTCAGCGTATGTCCCAATGTATCATGAATCTCCCTGGCCAGTCTGTTCCGCTCTCTGGTCTGTGCCATACGTTCCGACATATTGGCATATTCCTGGAGCTGTTCATTGGCGGTCTGCAGTTCATGATACAGCATATTTACTTCTTCAATCGTATTTCTCTGGGTATTGATCACATAAATACAATATATGATAAACATGATGATGTTCATGGAAATCATAATATTATAAATACTCAGGAAATACTGCTGCTGCGTAGCCGAATAATATTGAATGTAATCTCTGACATTATATAAATTCAGGCGTAGTGCCAGGAAATCATAATCTGCTACCAGATATCCCAAAATCGCCAGTGCCACCAAGGATAATTTCATTTTCTGCTCTTTTACATAATAAATTACATTGGCGAAAACCAGCAGGATCATACCATTATAGTTAAAATCCAGTTGGAAGATCAGTACCACAGTTATGATCACGTCAAAGAACAGTGTGGCAATGACAAACCGGCTCTCTTTTTTCTCCAGAATACGCCGGAGAATAAAGGAAAAAACCATCAATCCCATGAGTAAGATACAACGTAAAAAAGTTCCTCCCGGATCATGGGGAATCGTCTCCACATTATCCAGGAAATTTCTTGCCACATAACGGTAACGGATCTGTTGTGTCGTGTAATATACAAATCCACTGATCATAACAACCGCTGCTATATTCAGCATCAGCATGGCAAACTGGAACATCGTTGCAAAGCGTTCATCATTTTTTTCTTTCATGTGCTCTCCTTATTCCTATTGCCATCCATTGATTTCATATTCGCTTAGATTTTCTCTTGTTATAAGATGCGGTTCGATACTGATGTAGGAAGGTACCTCTTTTCCTGCCAGATAATCATACGCAGTTTCTGCTGCAACCGTTCCTATGGTCTTAGGACTCTGTGCACTGGTTCCTGTTACATATCCCAGAGCCAGCATGGCTTTAAAGTCCGGTGATCCGTCTATTCCGTAAATCCGTACGCCCTGATCTTTGCCAAACTGCTGAAGCGTGGCAAGCGCCCCCAGTGCAGAGGGATCATTTCCTCCCAGAACTACATTAAAATCAATATTCTGGTCCAGAATATCTGCCATAACCGTGGCAGATACTTCCAGCTCGCCGGCACCGGTCCCGGTATAAACCACCTCATATTCCTCATGACCTTCTATGGTATCCAAAAAGCCCTGTACACGGTTGGTAATAGAGGTCTGAATCGGATTATCGATCACAACGATCCGTGCACTGTCCATCTGGCTCATCATATCTTCTGCACATAACTTGCCTGCCAGATAGTTATCCGTTTCTATGATGGATACCACATAATCCGTATCCTTAACCACCGTATCCACGTCAATGATTACCACACCGGCTTCCCTGCAGGCTTCCAGCGCAGGTTTTACAGTCTCCCAGTCTACCGGATTTAAGAAAAGTACCTGGATTCCTTCATCGATCATTTCCAGAATCTGGTCGTTCTGCTTTTCCTGATCCTGACATGGGTTGCGGGAAATCAGAATATCACCGTTACTTTCTACCACTTCTTCGATTCCTTCATGAAGGACATCAAAAAAGACATTGTTACGTGTCATGTACGTAGCACCGAAAACAATGGGTTTATGATTATCCTCGCCTTCCTTTCCACAGCCCGGAATCGTCATAATACCCATGATCAAAAGCATAATACCTATTCGTTTTATCCACATACGTTTCCGCAATTTTGACCGCATCTTCTCAAGGTTCCTTATTCTTTGCTTCTTATTTTTTACTGTTTTTCAGCCCCGGTTTATGGCTGCTTCTTTTTTAGAAAAAGCCCCCTGAGCTAAGGCTCAGGAGACTCTATCATTTTACCTTATTTTGCGCTTATCTACCAGCCTTTTTGTTACGGATAAAGTCAACGTATACCGCTAACAGGATAACCAGACCTTTTACGATATACTGCCAGTTGGAGTCTACGCCCATCAGGTTCAGACCATTGTTCAGAACACCGATGATCAGAACACCGATCAGAGTACCGCCAAGACGACCGGAACCACCACTCATGGAGGTACCACCTACTACTACGGATGCGATGGCATCCATTTCAGCGCCATCACCGGCTGTTGGCTGTCCGGAGTACAGACGGGAAGCAATAACAATACCTGCAATACCTGCCATAACACCTGTGTATGTATAGACAATGAATTTTACTTTAGAAACATTAATACCGGAAAATCTGGCAGCCTGTGCATTTCCACCTACTGCATAAATATGGCGGCCAAGCTGTGTACGGTTTACAATAAAGCATGCGATGACAAAGATGATGATCATCAAAATAACCGGTGTAGGAACCGGACCAACATATCCGGCGCCCAGGAATTTGAATGCATCTGTCATACAACGAATCGGAGCACCTGTGGTATATACCAGGGCGATACCTTTTGCAATATTCATAGATGCCAGTGTTACGATAAATGGTGGGATTTCTGTCTTACAGATCACGAAACCATTAAACATACCTACCAGGGCACCTACTAAAATACCTGCAAGGAAGCCAACGACTTCCGGCAGTCCCAGGAAAACAACGCATCCTGCAGCCACACAGCCGGAGAGAGCGATAACAGAACCAACGGAAAGTTCGATACCACCCAGAATGATTACCATGGTCATACCGGTTGCCAGGAACAGGTTGGAAGCATTCTGTCTTAAAATATTAAATACGTTTTTAGTTGTCAAAAATGTAGTACGGGTTGTTGGGAATATAACCAGGAAAATACACATTGCAAAAAGAGCAATGATAATACCGATATTGTCCTTCAAATAGCCCAAAACACCATTTTTAATTCTGGATAACATTTCTTATTCCTCCTTCGATTTTGAACTAAATAGCAGCAAGCTGCATGATCTTTTCCTGTGTTACTTCGTCATGGTTAATACATCCTTTTACAACGCCTTCTGCCATGACATATATTCTGTCACTCATATTAATGATCTCAGGCATTTCGGATGAAATCATGATAATGGACATACCCTGTTTTACCAGTTCGTTCATAATGGAATAGATCTCTGCTTTTGCGCCGACATCCACACCTCTTGTCGGCTCATCCAGAATCAGAATCTCCGGACTCGTCGCAAGCCATCTACCGATCATTACCTTCTGCTGGTTACCACCGGAAAGATTACCGATGATCTGCTGCTGGCTAGGTGTCTTTGTGGACATCATATCGATATATTTCTGTGTGATCTCTTCTTCTTTTTTATGATCTACCCGAAGGTTTTTGATAAACTCATTCAACACTTCGATGGTAGAATTAAACTGTACACTCTGTACTGCATACAGGCCTTCGTCCTTTCGGCTTTCCGGAACCAGTGCAATACCGTATTTCAGTGCATCTACCGGAGATTTGATATTTGCTTTCTCACCCTTCACATAAATATCGCCTGTTCTGTGAGAAGAAAGTCCAAATACAGCTTTCATGGTTTCGCTTCGTCCGGCACCTACCAGTCCTGCAAAACCGACGATTTCTCCTTTTTTCAGTTCAAAGGAAGCATCCTTTGCCATCTTACCGTCTGAAATATGTTCACATTTCAGAACAGTTTCTCCCGGCTGTAAGAAATCTCTGGTATAGTAATTGGTCAGTTCACGACCTACCATTAATGCAATCAGCTCATCTGTTGTAGTTTCTTTTACTACTTTTGTACCAACAGCCTGACCATCACGCATTACAGTTACTCTGTCACAAATCTCCTGTAATTCGCTCATCTTATGGGAAATGTAAATAACACCTACTCCCTGTTTTGTAAGATTTCGAACAGTTTCAAACAGGAAATGAACCTCTTTATCAGAAATGGATGATGTTGGCTCATCCAAAACAAGAATTTTCGAATTAAAGGAAATCGCTTTCACGATTTCTACCATCTGTCTTTGTGCAATTGACAGTTTTTCCACTAAAGTATCTGCATCAATGCCCATTTCATAAGAATCCAAAAGTTTCTGGGCATCTTCTGTCATTTTTTTACGATTGATATTTAATTTTTTTCCCGGCTCTCTGCCCAGAAAAATATTCTCAGCAACGGTCATGTACGGAACAAGAACCAGTTCCTGATGCACGATAGATACTCCTGCGTTTCTGGCAGGAACTACCCCATCAATATTTACCTTCTGTCCCTCAACATATATTTCGCCTTCTTCTGCAATATAAATACCACCCAGAACCTTGATCAGAGTGGATTTACCTGCACCATTTTCTCCAAGGAGTGCATGAACTTCTCCTGCTTTCAACTGAAAATCAACATTTTGAAGTGCCTTTACACCAG
>JBJENT010000119.1:0-2797 GCA_051880335.1 Lachnospiraceae bacterium | reverse complement strand
ATGTTTTTTCCGTCTTTAGTTGCTCCCCATTTTTTCAGATTAACTCCCAGATTAGTCTGTTTCTGCGGATTCCAGCTTGTCCCATTGTATTTTCTTTCGATTATCCCATCGATCAAACAGATTGTCTGATGTAAATTCACTCTCTTGGGGATTAACCAAATTTCCCTGGTCCTGTTTTTCTGTGCCATATCTAAATACCTTTCTCCAATACCAGTACGTAATCCTTACTGATTTTTCCTCCCATTCCTTTTCTCGGTATTCTTATGTAAGGATTTTGTATGATGTAGTTAAAATACTGTATTGTTTTGAACCCGATTCTATTGGCAATTTCCTCGATCACCTTCCAGCTCTCAACATTTACTTTTCTAATGGTACTGTTCCCAATCACGATCACATATTTTCCACCCATATTCATCTGTTGATAAACACTGCACAGGTTCTTTTCCATATCTTCAAAAAACTTCTTCACGATAAGGGCACGCTTCTCATCCTGTTCTGCTATTTGATCATAATATGTTCTCAGAAGAGTGCTCTTTTCCAGAATAGTAAGACCTTCCTTTTCCTTCTCTGTACTTATTTTTTCCGTTCCCACATACTGACTCTTTTTTTTCCTTAGCTCTTCTTCCGTCAGAGTTGCCATCCACAGATTCTCAAGTCTCATCGTTCTGCCATAATCAAATGCATTAATATATGGCGGCGACGTGATCGCCAGATCAATTCCATGCGGCATGGAAAACCTCAAAGCATCCCCCGGTATGATGTCTGTGTTTCCCATCTTTTCGACACGTAATAATTCCAGCATCATTTGCTTATATCTGCGAAAAACAGCAGAAAACTCTTTTTCTACAGTGGGCGGTGTCTTAATTATTTTATTGGACACATAGGGTTTGGGGGATGTATCATCCGCATTGGAGACCTTTTTTATGATGGAAACCATGCAAAGTTTTATAAAATCTCTTACCCCCTCATCTATGATATGGTCAATATAAACTTTCATCCGTCCCAGTTCATTTATTGTATTTTCCGAAAACCAATGCTCTAAATTAGCGATCTCCGGCCGGAAACAATTTGCATCCTTTTGAAAAATGATATCCATAATCTCCGAATAACATTGTTCTAATAATTCAATTTGTGCCAGACTCAGGACTGTTGTTTTTACCTTGATGATCAGTTTTGCAATATCATCAATTTCCGTTCCATATGCATCCATTCCATTCACATTAGCCTCCAGTAATGTTGTTCCGCTTCCGGAAAACGGGTCAAAAATAACACCACTTTTTCCCGGCAGGAATGAACGGATTCCCCATCGCGGAATTTCAGGTATAAATTTGCATGGATACTTAAACATTCCATGGGTGTAGGAATTAGGATTTGCCTGCTTTATGGAATAAGTTGCCCCGGTTTGAATATCAACAGGCAATGATTCAACTTCTATGATTTGTTCTTTGTTAGGCATACAACACTCTCCCTTAGATATTTTCCAGTCTCTTTTGTCATCTCATACTGCTGGGAACTTGTAATAATGAATCTGTCTACTTCTATTTTATCAACTTTGAACCCTATCTTTTCGGCATATTCTGCCAAAATCAGATCTGCCGGGAATACAATTCCACCATATGCGGAATTTCCTACAACGATACAGCAAAACCCTTTATCATCTAATGCTTTATAGCTATCATCCAGTACGGTAAACATATCGTCATAATACAATTTCAACATTTTAGGTATTTTCTTATCCCACAATTCCTTTTTTTGTAACTCTTCCAGTAACTCCGTCAGTATTTCGCTCCTTGACTGCACTTCCATGCTCAAATCACCATTTAGATGTGAATGCAAAGAAGCATTTCGTAATTTCTTTAAGTCAGAATACTCCGATACAAACTTACCAAACCACAGCTCCAATTTATATATTTCCGTGTAATCAAAGCAATTCGCATAAGGAGGAGAGAAAATAATCCCCTCTACGCTATTAGCTTCTATTCTCTTTGACATATTTAAACAGGATTCATTGTATAAGGTTGCCTCTCCTCTCCTTTTACTTTTCAGCAGATCAATATATATATTCTGATATTCTTCCAGTAACATAACTCTGGCATCATCTACCGTAATCCTTCTTGGTTTAACATACTTTTTTATCTTCAGCCCATTTCCTGCTTTTCTATAATTGCACAATGGTTCCAAGCAGGCCAGCCAGCCTAATCTTAATAAGTTTTTGATCTTTTCGTCAGCATCACAATGATCAATGAGCACTCCTATGTTCATATAATACGTTTCCATTTCGTCTTCAAATACCTTATCGCTGATAGATAATTTGGGTAAAACATAGCCCTCATTTTGTTCAGTCGCATTTTGTTCCGACGCATTCTGAAGAATTTCTTCATATTTTTTCTTAAATTGTTCTATATTTTCCTTTGTGTAATGCTCTAACTTACATTTTGACAAAAAGAATGAAAAAGGGTTCACCTCAAATCCAACCCCTGAATATCCCAGGCTGTTCGCAGCTAATAACGTGCTGCCGCTTCCCGAGAACGGATCCAATATAATGCCTTCTTTATGTTTTGAATACTCCTTTATCAATTGCTCTACCAGTTCAACCGAAAATCCCTCTTTATATCTATACCATCTTTGAAACGGTTTATTTATATCGTCTGAATAGTTTAAAAGGCTTGTATATGTTGCGTTAGGACTTTCCGGATAAATGACCCTGTATTTTTTTTCAAGCTCTGTGTATTTATCATAATAGGCTTTCATCCTCTTATATCTTCCATCTTCCGGCTTTTTGGTATCAGAAGGAATG
>JBJENT010000118.1:0-15372 GCA_051880335.1 Lachnospiraceae bacterium | reverse complement strand
ACTACTCCGCATCCCACTTCTTCCGTTACAACAATCACATCCGGATTTTTCTCACAGAAAGCTTTTGTTTCCTGCAAAAGCTGTTCTTCATCGGCTCCCTGCTGCATCCGTCTTCGCAGATACAAATGGTAATGCCGGATCAGATCCATCTTTTTCCGGCACAATAATTGTCCGCATTCCATATGTGTATCCTGCTCAGCATCTATATCTATATCTATATCCATATCCTGACCGTCTATTATGACTGCTTTTTTTTCATCTTTCAAAAAAGACCGGGCAAATGCATATTTTCCCTGACTGCTGCCGCCTGTAATTAAAATCATATTGTTCGTCTCCCCATCTATTCCCACCTGCATGCTGTAATATCTACCGAAAAACTACATCCTTTGCGAACAATCCATATTTCTCACAAGCAAACAATATAGCCTGCCAGCAGCACAGATCCTGCCATCATACACTCACATACCTGCAAGAACCATCCTGCCAGATCCCCGGTGATACCGCCAAACATTTTTTTCGACATCCTATAATACCATACATAACTGATCAGCATAGCTGCCAGCATGGCACCTGCCAAAAACGCATTCAGCCAAAAAGCCAGACTCATTGACAGAATTAATTCCAGGAGTAAAATTACTTTGGTCATCTTTTTATCCGCTTCAGATTGGAACATGGCCACAAGTCCACTGTTTTTTGCACAGGGAAAAGCCGCCACTGCAAAACCGCTTAATGCCCTGCTGGTAAAAAAACCGATTGCGACCACATAAATCATTTCATCCGTCAGCTCCCACCAGATGCCAAAATTTAAAATACATAGTGTAATTGCTCCAATCACTGCCATGGCACCTACATGGGAATCTTTCAGTATTTCCAGACGTTTTTCTTTTTCCTGCCAGGAGCCCAGTGCATCCGACGTATCCATAAATCCGTCTAAATGAATCCCTCCCGTAATTACAATTGGAAGAATCACAAGAACAGCGGTACGAATCCCATGACCCAATCCAATCCCATCGGAAAGATACCGAAATCCTACAGTCAATCCGCCAAGCAGCGCACCAACAAAGGGGAACGCACACATAACATAACGCATATTTTCTTTTTTCCATTCTACCTTTGGCATCGGTACTTTAGAGTACATGGCAAAAGCAATGATGATGCTGCTTATTATCCTCATTTCCAATTTCTACTTTCTTTCCTTTAGATACAGCAGTATCCGCATACTGCTATCCTTACTTTATCTTCATCGGTATTCCACACGCTGCTATCCTTACTTTACCCGCAGTGGTATCCCACATACCACTTCTTCCACCCGATCTGCCATCTGTGTCAGAAAGGCGTTGCACTCATTCAGACACTCCATATATCGTTTCATATCTCCATCAAACAGAGAGCCATCTTCCGACACATTCCCGGTGACGATGACCAGATGCTCTGCCTGACTTTGCAGGCGTGCAATACCTTCTTTTATGATCTGCACACACCTGTCGCCTCTGCCCTCTTTTTCAAACATTTCGTTTGCCACCAGATTTGGGATATCTTCGATCAGAGCTACAGTGCCCTCTAAAGGCTTCGGCTTTTCTTTTACCGGATCCTCAGTGCCACCGGACAGATCCAGCTTCTCCAGAAAAAGAGGACACTCTATGGTATCAAATCCTTTTCCCTCACGCAGCTTTTTATGTCGTTCTACTCTCTGTTTTCCTTCTTCTCCAGAGGCAATCATGGTCGCCAGATAAATTCTTTTTTCTCCCAATTCCAGGACAAGGCTCTCTGCCCGCTCTGATTTACCGCTGCCACTGCCACCGATCACAACGACTAACATATATTCTCTCTCTTATCTGCTCCTACGGATGTTTCCACCTGTTCTAACTTATTTTGGACCATTCTACCTTATCACAGACTTTTCTATCTTATTCCTGATTATTCTTTCTTTTTCCTGTCTATTTTACCTTATTCCTGGCGGTTCCTTCCCTTGCGAAACTGGGTACTGAATTCCGGATCATACAATTTCGATCTACTGTATTTTGCACCTGCCACCACATCACCTACAATAATGAGTGCTGTCTTGGTAATTTGATTTTCCTCTGCTGCTTTCGCCAACGTATCTACCGTACAAAGGATGCGCTTCTCATCCGGCCAGGTTGCTTTGTAGACAATCGCTGCCGGCGTTCCCGGTTCATAACCGCCTTTCATCAAACGCGCTGACAGTTCTTCCAGCATTCCTGTACTTAAAAAAATCACCATAGTGGCATGATGCGCCGCAAAAGCCTCTATGCTTTCCTTTTCCGGCACCGGCGTTCTCCCAGCCATACGGGTAATGATCACACTCTGGCTCACATCCGGCAGCGTATATTCCAGATTCAGAGCCGATGCAGCACCACAAAAAGAGCTGACTCCCGGAGTATAGTCATAGGCAATCTCTCTTTTGTCCAGTTCGTCCATCTGTTCCCGGATTGCTCCGTACAAACAGGGATCACCGGTATGAAGCCTGACACACATCTGTCCTTTTTCTTCTGTTTCATACATCACAGCAAGAGTTTCTTCCAGCGTCATTTTTGCGCTGTCATAGACCATGCATTCCGGCTTTTTCTCTTCTAAAATCATTGGATTTACAAGGGAGCCGGCGTAAATGATCACATCCGCCTGCTGAATATATTTCTGTCCTCTCACCGTAATCAAATCCGGTGCTCCGCTTCCTGCACCTACAAAATGAATCATCCTATATTTCCTTCCCACTTCAGCCTGATTTTTTCTACTCCGTACTCCCGAATTATATGCAAAGAGCAGGTTATCCCGCAGCCATTCTCTCTCTGATAGCGATAAAAATCCCTGCTTTGTCCCTCTGATTTACAGATATCGGAATTTGCTATCCTGGAATTCAACATATCAGAATCTCCCATGCCGGAACCTGCCATTCCAGAATCCAACATATCGGAGTCTTCCATCCCCAGCTCCTGCATCAGTGCCATAATGGTTCCTCCATGAACCACCAGCACAAAATGCCTGTCTCCGAAAGCCCTCATTTGCTTATCTTCCATAAAATCAACAGTCTCACAATTGGCAGCTTTGAAATTCATATCCATCGAATCCATATCTATCTTTCGAATAAAAACATCAAAAGCCTCAGCACATCTTTTTTGAAAACTGCTTCTTTTTTCCATGTCGGCACATATTATCTCACCCTGACTGTCTATCCACTCCCGATATTCCGGCAGTTCACAAAGCTGTTCATAGTTTTTCCTTTCAAAAGGTCCAAAGTCTGTCTCTTGAAGTCCGTCTATGCTTTCTATATGAAATCCCGGATATAACACTTTGGCGGTCTCAATACAGCGTCGCATGGGACTGGAATATATCACTGGCTCTATCTCTTCTGAGGTCGGATAAATCCCCCTTGCTTTCTTCTGCTCCAGTTCTTCTATACCTTCCGGGCAAAGGGATTCATCCGTGCTTCCAATATATTGTTTTTTTACATTACCGATTGTTTTTCCGTGTCGTATCAAATGGATATAAATCACACTTCCACCTGCCTCCCGATCATGTCACCCAATCCTACTACGCTCTTATCTCACATATATTTTTTTATTTTACACTATTTACATCCAATTAGCAAAAATGAAACTCTTCCCCATTCACCATCTGAATCAGTGGCTTAATTGCTCCTTTGTTTGTACGGTCCTTTCCTTCAAAAGTTTCCAACTGATACAAATCTTCAGCAGTTTTGTTCTCTTTCTTTTCTAAAGGTTTCTTGATCATATTAATCATCATTCGTTTCACAAAACCTACCCTCTCAGGTGCATATCCACCCTCAAAATAGAATAGTTTTTCTTCTGGTATCTGATTTTGCTTTGCAATATTCTGTGAGACCTCAACTCCTGCATTTGTCATCCCTACTGCAAAAACTACAACATTCTTTAAATTTAAAGCTTTTATCTTATCATAGCCACTAACCATTCCGGCCATAATCCAGCCGCCATAGATGACTGTGTCATATCCTGCCAGTTCCTCTGCCTTCACCTCTTTGAATGGTTTTGCTTCACATCCCAGCTCCTCAGCGATCCAGCCTGCATATTTTGCTGTAAATCCGGTACTGCTCTGATAAACTACTATTCTTTTCATGTTATATTTCCTCCAAATTTTTTTCCATCTGCATAATTGTTTTAATGGTAATCGCTACCTGTTTGGGATCAATCCCCTCAAAAATCTTGCCAACTATAGCCTTGCTGCCTTCATCATGTTCCTTACAGAAATCTCTGGTTTTATCGGTCAAAAGGATTCTCTGTTTTCTTTTATCCTCCTCATCCGGAGCAATCTGTATATAACCTTTTTTCTCCAGCTTATTCAAAATCTGTTTCACATTCTGATGGGAACTGCCCATCACCTCTGCCAGTTCCTTAACCGTGGGTGCCTCTTTGCACAGGTTGATACAGATGATTGCAAAAAACTGCTTCCAGCTGATTTCTTCAAAAAAACTGTCTGCCTTTGCCTGATACCGGTTATCAAAGGCGCTCATGAGTCCAAGCAGAAAAAAGGTATCATCGATACTTTGAAACTCCATTTTCCCACTTCTTACAATATTTTCTATATCCATGAATCTTCTCCTTTCACAAATCCTCTTTTTTTACAAATTCTCCCCTTCACAATAGGTAATATATTACCTATTTGGTTATATGTCAACCGAAAATATATTTTTTATTAGTATTTGTATTCTTTATTTCTATCTTATCATGGTTTTCCAGTTTTTTATGAATTACCCATGATACCTAGGCCTACCAATCATGCTCGGCAAGCCAAGAATTCAGACGTTTCTCATTTCTCTCCTTTACTTGATCCTCTTTTCCCGGATTCTCTTTTCTCAGATACTCTTTTCCTGGATTCTCTTTTCCCAAATCCTCTTTTCCATGATAAGCATCTGAATTTGCCCGGTATTCCCCTGCAATTTTTCCATCCAGCAGGTACAATACTCTGCTGCAGCAGCTGGCCACCTTGCTGTCATGAGTCACAATCAATATACTCATACCTTCCCGATTTAATCTGACAAGCTCCTTCATAACCTCTTCTGAAGCAGATCTGTTTAAGGCTCCTGTGGGTTCATCGGCGAATAAAATCTCCGGATCATTCATCAGTGCCCTGCAGATGCATGCTCTTTGCAGCTGCCCTCCGGAAACTTCTGAAATTTTCCGATCTTCCAAGCCGGATATCCCCACTTTTTCCATGAGTTTTCTGGCTTTTACAATAAGTTCTTTTTCTTCGATTCTGCTTTTACGTCCCATCTGCTTCTGATATTCTATGGCAGGCAGAATGATATTATCCAGGATACTCAGATTGGGGAGCATGTTCATCTGCTGGAAAACAAAGCCCATTTTCTGCAGTCTCATTCTTGCACTTTCCTCTTCGGAGCAGCTTGTAATATCCTTTCCCTGGAAAAAGATTTTGCCCTCAGATACTTTATCCATACCGGAAAGCATATACATAAGCGTTGATTTTCCGGAGCCGGAAGGTCCCATGACCGCAACCATTTCTCCCTGTTTCATGGTAAAATCAATTCCCTGCAAAATGTTCTCTTTCTTTATTCCTATGGTTTTAATCATCTCTATTCCCTTCCCTGCAAACATTCCACCGGTCTTATGTTCCGGATTTCTCTTGTTCCAATATACATCGCTGCAAATCCTGCTGCCAGAGCCAGAGCAGGTATGATGCAGACAGCTTCCCAGGGATTCATCACAAACCGGAAGCCATCTGCGCCAAGTGACTTCAGCGCCATGCCACATAACTGTTCTCCGGCAAAATTTCCAAGAACCATTCCAACCAGGATTCCCGGTATCATATACATAGCTGCCCGAACCAGATAGGTATTTCTGATGCCGCCGGATACAAATCCCATTGCTTTCTTCATCGATATCTGAATTCGTTCCTTGGCAACCAGTAAGCGCAGGAACAATGCAATTACCAGAATCATAATCAGCACAGCTACCAGTTTTATCATGACAGACAATTTACTAATCTGGGATAGTGTCTGCCCATAGGTTCCTTCTATATGGTCGTGGATATCAGCGATCTCCACTCCTTCCATCTGGTAATCCTTCATCCACTCTTTCTGACTGGCTTCCGGATCCAGCGTAAGATACACGATACTCCACATGATTTTCGGAGAGCCATGTGAAAGATCCTGCGAGGAGCCATGTGAAAAATCCTGCGAAGAACCATATGGAATAAAAGAATTCACCTTGGCTGATTTTCCACCATTTGTAATGTCCGAGTAGATTCCGCAGATCACATAGTCTTCATATGCACTTCCCGGTTTCAAACTGACGGTATCGCCCACATCCAGATTCATATCCTGAGCCAGCAGAGAGGAAAGTGCAATCTCTCCAGCCTTCACAGGTGCCTTTCCTTTACTGTAGGAAACAGGGAAAATGGTATGATTCCCCTGCTCTACCAACAGATTTCTCATCTCTCCATCAGAAAGCTGTGCCGGTATCTGACTTGTCTGGAACATGCTGAATTTTTCTACCCTTCCGTCCTGTTCCAACAGCTTCCTGAGATTCTCCTGTTTGCCTGAAATATCCTCTGTCTGACGGATATCCATTCGAATCTGACTGTTTCCGATTCCCATATAAGTTACAAACCGCTCCGACGACATGGTACTGTAAAGATTCGCAGGAACCAACATCAGAAATACCACAATAGCAGCCACCAGGAAGATACAGAACATTCCGTCCTTTTTTCTGCCTGTATCACATTGCCCGGTAAGCACCTGTATTGCAGTCATTTCATTTAGTTTTTTCAGAAGTCTGAAAAGATAAAGCAGAATAAAACCTGCCAGCACCACTGCACCAAATGCTGATAACAAAAGCACTTTGTTCCCATTTTCTCCGGTTCCATAAAGCTTTCTCATCTGTTCAGACAAAGGGCGGGATACCAGAAGGGAAGCAAGAAATCCAACCACTGTACCGATTCCTGTCAAAAAAACATAACGCCGGATAAACATGACTCTGATTTCCTTTTTCGATATTCCTACTGCCTTTAACAAACCTACTTCTTTCTTTTCGTCCTCTATTTTTGTAAGAAGCATAAAACGAATACACACAAGGGATATGAGCAGGACCATCAGACTGATCAGCACCAGAATAAAGATCATGATTCCATCCGATAATGCATTCATCATGCGAATCAAAGGTCTGGTAATGGTGGGCCCGTTTCCCGGTAGATTCCCATTTTCATAGGCTGTCTGAAAACTTCCGATATCAGCCTGGGGCTTTAAGAGAAACTCCATCAGATATTCTTCCGAACCATACCCCTGCAGTCGTTCATAGTCACTTTCTGCAACCAGAAATCTTTTGGAAGATGCCATCATGGAATTCATCTGGGAATCCCTGATAAAACCGGCAACCGTAAGGGTTTCTTTTCCGATATAAAATAAATCCCCCACCTGCACATCATATTTTTTCTGATAACATGCCGGAACCCATACCGTTCCAGCCTCTACCTCGGGTTCCTGATTCTCTGTGTCAAGAAGCAGATCAAATCCTTTCGATTGAACGCAAATCCCATTATCCTGGGTACTGTCTTTCAGTGTTTTGTCTCCGAGAAAAAGGATACTGTTTTCTATATTTAAAAAGCGGCAGATCTGCCAGTCTTCTACATCCTGTCTTTCCTGCACAAATTTTTCTATCTCAATAGGGTCCAGCTCACCGGTATGCATCTGCAGGAAATCCGGCGTTTTCGCCATTTCCATCAAATGATCGATTGCTCCGGTCAAATTGGAAAACAGCAGAATAGAAAGGGAAAACAGCATGACAGTAATCGCAGTAAAACAGGAAAAAATAATGGTTCCAAACAGGTCTCTTTTCCATGCAGACAGAGTCATCCTTGAAAAAATATTCTGTTTCATTTCACAAACTCCCTTCTATTTTTACTGCACCTGCATTTCACTACCCTGCTCTAATGCTTTAATCTTTTTCATTCCAAGCAGACTGACTGCCACAACCACAAGCAGGATTCCGGATACTTTGATCATAAAAGCAGCACCTCTTCCGACGCCCTTTCCACTTATCATTCCGGCCATATCTGCAAGGATTCCTGAAAATCCGTACGCAAATACATATCCCAGCTGGGACAGAAATCCAATAAATCCCCAGGTTCTGCCCTGCAGCTCATCCGGAATATTGGTTCGCACCAGATAATCCAGACAATTATTTGCAAAAGGAAGCATGGCAAAAAAAGCAAATCCAAATATGCAGATCAGATATATGTTTTCCCAGATTCCGAAGAAAACCATGAATATACCGGCCATAGAAAGGCTCAGGCTCAGCACTCCGGTATAGTTCTTTTTTATTCCAAACATGCCCAGGAAGAGACTGGATACCAGCATGCCGCAGGCGCACACTGTCTCACCGATTCCCAGCGTCTTAGAGTCTGCAAAGGCCAGAATCAAAGGCTCTGCAAGGACCTGGAATACACCAAGAAACAGGGTCATAACTGAAGATACCAGAATCAGAAGGAAAATGCCTTTTCGTTTCTGCACGGATGACCATCCTTCTTTTATACTTTCCATAAACGGTACCCGGACCTCATCCATTTTGGTTTCAATTCCATGTTTGACAACTGCAGTGGAAGCAATGGTCCATGCAAACGTAGCAATATCCAGTATCAGCAAAAGCTTCACATCATAAGCTGCAAGAAGGATACCTGCCAGTGCAGGAGAAATCAGATATCTGGCACTTCCAGCCAGACTTACCAGTCCACTTGCTTTGGAAAACTCCTCTTTTGTCAACAGGTCTGATACTGTTGCGCGATAGGAAGGCTCCAGTAAAGAAGAAAATACCGCACTGATAAAAACGCCCACACAGATTTGTGTAAGAGACGCGCCACCCCGAAGCATGCAAAACAGAATATACCCGATTCCAAGCGCAGAACATCCATCTCCCAGCATCATCAAAACTCTTCTGTCATAGCGGTCGGCCAACCCTCCCGCAGGTACACTCAATAAAATAGTGGGCAGGAAACCAAGAAGGGTCACAAGGGCCATACTTGCTGCACTTCCCGTCTGGTTAAATACATATACCCCCAGACCAAAACTTGTTAATCCACCTCCGATGGATGATATAAATTCTCCGGACCAGAGAAGAAGAAATTTCCCAAATCCTCCCCTTTTTTTACCTGTACTCATATGCTTCCTCCTTTATCGACCGACTACCTGTCGGTAATAATCTAACACAGTATCATGCCCTTTGTCAATTATAAATTCCTCCGGAAGGAGGAATTTCCTATTATATAAAAAACCCCGAAAGGATATTGCTTTATCAGCCACATCCCTTCGGGACTTCCATTTCTCTGTATTCTATTCAGATCACTTCGAAGCAAATGCTATATGATTCACCATTCATTTACTTCTCAGCCAGATATCCAGTTGCGATCTCATCGAACTGAGCCCGGTTTTTTGCAATCCAGCTATCATAATCCAGGCCGCTTTCGGCTACAGTTTTTCCCAGTTTTACCAGGAATTCCGGAATCTCTTCTTCCAGAATGGCACCTACTTCCGTGCCCAATACTTCTGCTCCCTGCTTTTCGCAGCCGGCAATTACCATAACAAAGGCAGAGGCTGGTTTCCCATCCACACGTTTCATGCCGCCTCGGAATCCGATTTTTCCAACCTGATGGGTTCCGCAGGAGGATGGGCATCCGGAAATATGAATCTGTGGCAATGCACCATCCGGAATACCTGCCTTCCTTACCGCATCCACACAGGCATGCAGAAGTGCCTGGGAATCTCTTACGCCGACCTGGCAGGTGCTTGCTCCGATACAGCTTACCGATGTCTCAAAAATGGTTTCCGCACTGTCTGCTGTTGCCTTCAAAACTTTTTCCGCTTCTGTTCCGGTTAAATTGACAATATATGCTGCCTCATCCGGTGACAGGCGCATTTCAACATCTTCCATATCAGCAATGATATCACTGAGTGCACACAGGCTGTCCATAGAAGGCTGTCCACCAATTGGGTGCCAGATTACAGTATAAAGTCCATCCTGTTTCTGCTCCATGATCCGGCTTCCAGAAATGACACTTCCGTCACCTTTCTTGGTGATTGTTTTTTCCTCTACTTTGATTTTTAAATCTTCTCCGCTATCCAGAACTTCCTGCAGTTTTTCCAGATAAGCCTTTTTATATTCTTCTGCTCCACCCAGAATTTCCTGCATATATCTGGTACGTGCATGTCCACGATTTTCATAATCGCCATAAGCACGGAAGGTAAGCCACATTGCTTTGATATAGTAGCAGATCATTTCGGGATCGATGCCCTCAGCCACTTTCACACCCAGACGTGGATTGTTTCCAAGTCCGCCTGCACTGTACACATCAAATTTCTTCTCTTCTGTAGCGACAAATCCCAGATCCCGGAAGGTTGCATGGGTAAGGTTTGCAGGAGAGTTGGAAAAACATACTTTCAGTTTTCTTGGCATTTTTTCTGCTTTGATAAACTGCATCAGAAAGGCACCGGCTGCCTCTGCATATGGCAGCACATCAAAATACTCCTCTTTCTCCACACCGGATAAAGGAGAACACATCACATTTCTTGGGAAATCACCGCCGCCGCCAATGGTTATGATTCCATTGTCGATTGCTTCTTCCATGATGTTGTAAACCATATCTTTATCCAAATCATGCAGCTGTATCGTCTGGCATGTAGTAAAATGTGCCCTTGGGACATTATATTTCCGAATCGTTCCGGCTACAAATGCCAGTTTTTCTTTGGTCACACGTCCGGCCGGCATACGAAGACGCAGCATGTTGGCCTTTCCGCCCTTCTGTGCATAACTTCCGTAATATCCAGAGAATCCTTTATATTCTCCCATTTTTACCTCACCGGCATAAAAGGCTTCTGTTTTTTCCCGAAATGCGGGAAGATCATTTTTCCATGTTTCTTTATCAATTCTCTGCATGTTTTCTCCTTCACTGCATCTGGTGCAATGTATTTCTTTATTCAGCGGTTTCCTTTGTCAGCTTCACGGTTTCTTTCATAGCTGTTGAGCAGGCAAGGTCACCCAGCACATTGGCACAGGTCGCTCCCATATCGCAAAGTGTATTTACACTGATATACACACCCATAATACCTGCCGGCAGACCCGCGATGGCAGAAAGTGCTGCGAAGCTGGCAATGGCACCACCCGGAACGCCCGGTGTACCAATGGAAAGCAGTGTGTTACTCAGCATAATCACAACCATCAGTCCAAGATTTACTTCTACGCCACATGCATTGGCAAAGAATACGATCATGAAAGACATCAGAATGGAAACCGCATCCATATTGATGGTTGCACCAAGGGGCAGAGATAAAGATGAGATCTCATTTGGAACACCCAGTTCATCCGCACATTTCTTTGAAATCGGAAGAGTTGCGGAACTGGAGCATGTGCCGAATGCATTCAATGCTGCCGGCATAACCTTGGAGAAGAACTCTCTCATGCTTACCTTACCGATCAGTTTAACCATACCACCATATATTACGATTACATATATAAGCATTGTCACATAAAGCGCAATTAAAACACCGGCCAGTGCTAAAATGGTCTCTGTACCATTTGCATAAACAACGCCTGCGATGGAGCAAAATACACCGATTGGTGTAAAATACATAACTACTGTTACAATCTTAATAGCGATTTCATTGATGGATTCACATACTTTTACAAAAGGCTCTGCCTTTTTACCAATCGTCAGAGATGTGATACCGATAATAATAGCAAATACCAGTACCTGAAGCATATCCCCGTTTGCAAAGCTGGCGATTGGATTGGATGGAATAAGTCCCTTTACCGTATCCAGAAGGCTTGTAAACTGTGTCGCTTCAATATCTGCTTCTGCCATGGTGATGTTTACTCCCTTACCAACCCCTAACATTCTTGGCAGGAATAAACCAAGCAGGCTGGCAAATAATGTTGTCATGCAATAATAAAGAACAGACTGAAAGCCAACCCGTCCTGTTGCAGATACACTTCCGATACCCTGAATACCAACAATCAGGGAACAGAATACAAGCGGATAAATCATCATACGCAGTGCATTCATATAAAGCGAGCTGATCAGATCAATAACCGGTAAAAGTCCATCGTATCTGCCCGGCATAAAAATACCAAACAGGATACCCAATACCAGTCCAATAAATATGGCAAGTGTTATATGCTGTGCTTTTCCTTTTTTCTTTTCTTTTGTTTGTACTTCCTGTGACATATTTCCTCCTTTGTGCATACACTTAAGCTTCTTTTCTCCCCTTTTTTAACCTTATATATTTTATCGAATCGGTGATATGCTGTCAACGGGAAGCAGATCATCCCCACGGCGCCCACTGCACTACCTGGTATACAGATCATTCCCAGTCATCGATTCATACAATTCCAGAATATGATCCACCGTCACTCCAAAATAGTGTGTTCCCTTTCCGGTCTCCCAATAGGTACCCACCGCCATGGCTACCACATTGCCATACTGATCTAAAATCGCAGAACCGGAATTGCCTGACACCAGTTTTACTGTAAATCGCAGAGTCGGCGAATCCAGCAGATAAAATTCATCTGAGAGTCCAACACTTTCACCTTCCTGTACATAATCCAGACCATCTTTATTCAGGATTTCCATAAAAAGTGGAATGCCGCCCTGTTTTGCCTCTTCATACCGGTTCATATCGATCTGCACACTTTGCAACATATCCAATGTTTCCACCGGTATATCCCCGATATTCACTCTGGCAAATCCAATATCTTCATCCGCATTTTTATCAACGACTTCATAAGGTGCACTGCTGCCATCGAAAAAGTAAATCTTGTAATCCGTTCCTCTTTCCCGAAGCACATGTTCATTACTGCATATGTACACATAATCATCCCGGATATCAATAATAAATCCACTTCCTTTGGCCCAGCCATTACTTTTGTTTATAAAAATATGTACCAGACTGGGAAGCATATATTCTTCCTGATCCTGCAGACTAGCCATCTGTGCCGCTCCGGCACAGTATAAATTGACTGCGCCCTCGATACAATCATCCTTCCGGTTAATCGTTCTGGTCGCAATCAGATCAGCCAAAGCATCCTGGGAAAGCACATGTACATGACCTGTCTCTTCTGTACAAAGCCCGTATTGATCCACAGCCGAGTAAACGACATCATAGTCTCCCTCTGTCTGCCAGTCCAAATTCCCAGTGTCAATGGTCATCTGAGATGTCAGATTGCCATCCACATCATCCAGCACTTCTACGTTCCTGGTCAGATCATGCTCCGTTCCAACTGCCACATAGCAGTCCCCAACACCATTTATCTCCGGTGCTGTGTCTACTGTTACTGTAATCTGTTCTCTGGCTACATTCCCAGATAAGTCAGAAACCAGAATTTGGATTTCCCGTTCTCCAATCTCATCCCAAAGAACATAATCCCGCTCCTGTTGTCCGAGTCCACTAACTGCCTGGAAAGTTATTTCACCGGACAGATCTTCTGCCTTCTCAATCAAATCCTCCGGTTCGTATCGGACACCTTTCGCCAGATATATTTTTTCTTTTTTCAGAGTTACTTCCGGTGCAGTGGTATCCACAACGTAAATCCGATAAGAATATTCTTTCATTCCATGACTGCAGAAAGCGGTATAGACACCCAGTTCATTCGAATTAACTCCGGACGTATCTACTGTGGCAAACCTTAGTGAAAAATCCGTTCCATTTAAGTACTCGCCGGCATCTTCTGTAAGCTCATCCCCAAGTTCCAGGGTAAGTTCATCTGTTTTTGCCTGCACCGGCCAGATCAGCAGGTACACTACAAACAGCATTTCCAGCAGAAACACCGTTCCTACGCAGGCAAGCAGAATCAGACATATTTTTCTGATAAGCAGTTGTTTTTCATCCCGGTCACTTGTGTATTGTACGTCCATTTTTGTCTCCTATGTATATGCGGTGGATGCTGAAGAGTTACCTCTATTCTAATACAAAACACCTTTTTATGCACCTGGCTTGTCTACATAACAGAAAATGCACAAGATCGTTGTCTACATTTTTTTCGACAAACTAATCTTGTGCATATCTTTATTTCCATCTTATTTAACGATATTTTTCTTCTTATCCGCCAGAAAAACTTTTCCCATTAATCTGCGTATAATGGTGTGGATAAATATCTGTCACCGGTATCAGGAAGAAGCGCAACAATGACTTTTCCTTTATTTTCTTCACGCTTTGCAAGCTCTGCGGCTGCCCAGAGTGCTGCACCGGAAGAAATACCGATCAGGATACCTTCAGATCTTGCAAATGCACGTCCTGTTTCGAAGGCATCTTCATTTTCTACTTTGATGATTTCATCGTAAATCTTTGTATTCAGTGTATCCGGTACAAAACCGGCACCAATACCCTGAATCTTATGTGCTCCTGCTTTTCCTTCTGATAATACCGGTGAAGAAGCAGGTTCAACTGCTACTATTTTTACATTAGGATTCTGGGATTTCAGATATTCGCCAACACCGGTAATAGTTCCGCCGGTACCTACACCTGCTACAAAGATATCTACCTTGCCATCGGTATCTTTCCAGATTTCAGGTCCTGTCGTTTCTCTGTGTGCTTTCGGATTAACCGGATTGACAAACTGTCCCGGAATAAAGCTGTTTGGAATCTCTGCTGCCAGCTCTTCTGCTTTTGCGATGGCACCCTTCATTCCTTTAGAGCCTTCCGTCAGCACCAGTTCTGCGCCATATGCTTTCATCAGATTTCTTCTTTCCACGCTCATCGTCTCAGGCATGGTGATGATAATACGGATTCCCAGTGAAGTAGCTACTGAAGCAAGCCCGATACCTGTATTTCCGCTTGTTGGCTCAATGATTACGGAATCCTTTGTAAGTTTGCCGCTTTCCAGAGCATCCAGAATGATTGCTTTTGCAATACGATCCTTTACACTTCCTGCAGGATTGAAGTACTCCAATTTTGCCAAAATGTTCTGTGGTAAATCTAACTTTTTACTAAAATTGCCAGCCTCAAGTAATGGTGTATTTCCTACTAATTCTGTTACGTTCTTATAAATTGCCATGATAAATTCCTCCTATACGATTATTATATTTGTTTTTCAGATAACTTTCTGTTGTCTCTAAGTTACTTTTGAATTGTTTTCCTACTGTTCATAAGTTGCTGCTGTTCTTAAGTTGCTGTTGTTCCTAAGTTGCTGCTATATCAATTAAGGATTGCTACAACATCGATCTGTTTTCGTGATTCTACATGTCAAAAAAATCATTTTCGTTACCATGTTTCGTTCCTCTTTTTATTTCCTACTTAATTACTAGGTTTGCTATGATTTGATATTACACCCACATTTTCGAATTGTCAACATATTTATGAAACTTTTTTGTCCCATT
>JBJENT010000117.1:0-15482 GCA_051880335.1 Lachnospiraceae bacterium | reverse complement strand
AGGGTATGACCATGGTGGAGATTGCAAAAAGAAACCATGTCAGTGAGAGAACTATTTACAGGTATAAGGCTTACTATGACAAGATGAAAGAAACCCAGCGAGATTAGATTTTATTGACATGGGAGGAAATCTATAATCTGAGTTTTAAAGTGTTCGAATTCGACCACTTTAAAAAAGAAGAGGAGTGGAGTGAGAGGTTGAAGTAGGATTTCAAAAGTTCTATGAGCTACAATATTGAGACTTGCCGAACGTATAATAAGGAAAGCATCGAGGATGCAAAATAGTATAGCTTAGATTCGAAAGATGATAAAAGCCCCCCGCTAGCCATTGTGGTTAGCGGGTTTTTTGTGGTTGTTGGGAGAGCGCAGGTGCAGAAAGACATTTGATATCTGTTTTTTTTCGCTGTCGAGATGGATTTTTATTGCTATTTTAGGGCAAAGAAAAGTATAATGAAACCAGGATTTATGTGGAAAAAGGTCGAAAAAGGGGAATTCAAATGAAAGATAAGATGGTGTTTACGTTTTAGTTTTTTATGATTACTTTATGATAAAAGGAGGAATTGCAAGATGAAAATCATACCATTGGAGAAAGATTCATTATCTGATTGGGAGAAATTTCTGCCGGAAGAGATTGTTGCGGAATTGATGGATACGGATGGCCATATGCATGCAGCAGGCGTGACATTCTTAAGAGAACCGCAGGGGGCGATTGCCTGGGAAGAAAAAGGAGACGAATGGATCCTTCACAGTATTTATATTTCACCCATATCAAGACGTCTGGGGCTGGGCAGTGAACTGGTATCCTATTTGACTGAGAATATGGCGACTAAAGGCGTTGAACGTCTGTCGGTGACTTATGATCCGCAGGAAGAAAGAGTGACATTAAGGCCTTTTCTGATAAACCTTGGATTCATGGTGGAACCATATGAATTGACATTAGGTGTGACGACACTGAAAGAGGCTGCAGAGGCTCTACATAAATATGATGGTTTTCAGAAGAGCAGTAACTGCAAGCCATTACATCAATTGTCTCAAAGTGAACGAGAACTGTGTAACCAGTGGCTGCTTGAGAAAACAGGAGTAAGTATAAAGCATTATTTGGGTATGATTCCGGAAAGCTTTGTTCTAATGAGAGACCACTCAGTTGCCGGGATGATGCTGATGCGTGAGCAGAGTGAAGAGATTTCCCTGGATTACTGCTGGGCCAGCCCGGATGCTTCAGGAGGATTTCTCTCCATGGCGGCATTGGCAGTAGATAGTTTGAAAAAACTTTATCCCGGGAATACCAGAATAGAAATGATTCTGTCAACGGATCTGGCAGAAAAACTATATTCACATCTGCTGGGTGAAAAGAGAGAATATATCACGATATGTCAGGGATATTTTGATTCACGTTTGGAAGAAATGACAGGAGTATGATTTCGTATATATTACGAAGAAAGGGGAACTATGTGTATAAAAAATGAAGAAAATGTAAAAGTAGATAAATCTGTGTTTGAAGTAGTACAGGATAATGCTGTTCAGGAGAATGCTGTTCAGGAGAATCAGATGGTGGATGGAATGGAACAGCAGATGCAGTATGGTGAACAGGAGCAGCTTGATCTGGCAGAAAAGTTGAAGCAGGATTTTATGACGGAAACAGAAAAAATGAAGGATTCTGTAAGCTTAGGTCGGAAGACACCGGTACTTGGATTCAAAGCAGATGCTGAAGCGAAAAGGCAGAAAAATGCAAAGATAGACCGGTTGAGGATGTTCACAAAAAAAGCAACAGCGGATACAGAGGATGTTTATAAATTGGTGGTGAGTCACAAGCCAAAAAGACGTGACGAGACGGATGAGCAAAAGGAGATTTTCGTCGAGAACGCGCTAATTACTCTGGGGAACGTTGAGTTTAAGCCGGAGATGTATTACAGCAGTAATATCAAAGCAAATCTGGAAAGGTATATCTTGCTGGTACAAGATTTTGATTATGTCAATAAGACTGTTTCAGAGGCTCCTGACGGCTCCAAGTTGAAAGAATATAAGGGACGACTCGATAATATTGCGGGTGTTTACACGTGCCTGAAAAAGCGACTGCAGGTTTACTGCAATCAGAACAGAGTTCATCTGGATGGCAGGATAATGGATGATAATGAAAAAGCCGAAAAACTCACAAAAGAAGATCGTGAGAATTGGTATGCTACTGTGGAGAAATATAACCGGGAGATATACTGGGCGGATCAGGAAGAAGGCCAGGAACAGGAAGAAAAACAGGAGCAGGCGAAAACAGAGGCTAAGGAAACATCGACAGAATCTGAGCAGACGAAAACAGAGGCAACGGAAGAAGACCTGGGAGAGAATGATAAGAGTACCCTTGAAGTAGAAAAGGAGAGGCAGGAGCAGCGCCAAAGGGCGAAAGAGTTGAAGAAGGAAGTGGCTGAAAAAATAGAGGAAAGGAAAAATAGTGGTGAAGATATAACGGACCTTATGGTTGAGAAGGAAGAAATCGATTCTGATGCTCAAAGGATGGAAGTGCGTGACAGGAAAGAAGAAATCGGAATGGCAAGTGTACAGGCGGAAACGACAGTAACGACAAAAACGCCGATAATGAAGATGACCAGAGAGAAAGCACTGGACAATGAATCGGATCGACTGAGTCGCAAGTCCAGATTGGAATTAGAGCATCTTTGTGAATTGCTGGAGAAAGCAAGAAATGCCCCTGGAGTCGCTGACGTTGTAAATGTCGACACTATAGATAAGATTATAAAAGCTGTAAAAAAGTATGTAAAAGGAGACAGATACAGTGTGGGATATACGACGGAGAGTAAATTGCTCATGGAAGCAAAGGAAGCGGTCAAAAAAGAATATGATCTCGCGAAAATCGGTGTGGAAGAACTTGACGAATTAGAGAATCTCATAAAAGAGTATCAGAAATCGGGGGACACAAATTGGGAAAAAGCGACTGAATTAGGAAAACGGATAAATGGACGCTGGAAAGAGCGCAAGGATTTTTTGAGAGTGTATATGATATTGTGTCATATCAATTCTTATTTCGAAACGATGACTAATGGAACGCTGGGGGCACATGAGGTAAAAGGTGAATATAATTACGTGGATAAGTTTATGAATGAAAGAGGAGATGTACCTGGGAGAAATAGAAGTGGTTTAATTAGATTTTTCTCCGAATGGAGCTATCAGAAAGACGCGCCCTTATTTGCACATGAACCTACCATAAATGATTTGAAGCAGCGTCTTGTTTCCAACTGTTATATGTTGGCGAGTGTAACCGGACTAATAAATCTGGACCCCAGTGTGATTAAGGAATGTATCTGGGATAACGGTGATGGTACAGTGACTGTGCGGATTCATAAAGTGACAGAAAAGGGAGAAAACGCGGAAACAGAGGCAACGGATTATTCGAGTGATGATATAGATAAGTTAATAGAACAGTCTGAGAAAGATGCAGAGGATATGAACAAGTCAAAAAATACTGAAGGAGTAAAAAAAGAATTCGAAACTATCTATGTCAAAGTGCGTAAGTCTATACCACGTCTTTTTTCAGGTAGTATGGACGCACTGTCGGCAGGGGCATTGTGGATGCAGATGATCGAGCAAGCATTTGCCTCTGTGGGAAAAATTGATGAAAGAAAACTTGTAGGTGGAAAACGTAGTGAAAAAGTAGAGGGATTTACGTCTCTCTGGTATGGCAATGGCGGTGAATTCCTGGAACGTCTGTTGGGTGTTCCTTCGGAAAAGGTTGTAATGGGTGATAAGAATAAGGATACGGTGTTTCAAGAACTTTGTAATGCGAGAGCGAATAATTGTGTCTATAATGCCGGAACCAAAAAAGGTGCTGGCGCTGGATTGACTTCGGGCCATGCGTATGCTGTTCTTGGTGCATTTGAGGAGAACGGAATAAAATATGTGTGGTTGCGAAATCCATACAGCACAAATTCATTGCAGTATGGAAAAGAGGGCAGCAGGAGTATGACGGGACATAGTCTTTCTTATTCTTCGGACGAAACGTATGGACAATTCTACATCAAATATGATGACTTTTACAATGAATTTACCAATCTTACGCGCACGGATATTAACGAATACTACAAGAAAAGGGATGCTGCTAATCGTCCGGAATATGATGATGATGACGAGATGGAGGCTCCTATGGAGCTGCTACCTAAGAATATGGTAGAGTATCTTGCTGAGTATTTGGGATTGGGTTATGATGGCGAGACAGGAGAATCTGACGAGGAGTCTGCTCAGCAATCGCAGGTGCAGTTAGATGAGAAGCTTGCTCGGGAATTGGAAAAGCAATGGCAGGAGGAGGACGATGAGAATCTTGCTCGGGAATGGCAGAAGAAGGAATACGGTGGGATTCGTTGACATATGTCACAAAAGTATGAAGCATTATCTTAAAAGTAGAAAAGATGCAGAAAGAAAAAGAGATTATTGACAGCCTGAAAGAAACACATATGCTTACGCTGCCTACGCTACGCCTGCTTATGGAAATGGAATCGGTAGAAGACGTGGAATATCTGCATAAGCAGGCGAGAGAAGCAACGCAGAGCATATATGGAACTAAGATTTTTATCCGCGGGTTGATCGAATTTACCAATTACTGTAAAAATGATTGCTATTACTGCGGAATACGTCGAAGCAACAGCCATGCGCAGCGATATCGGCTTGGAAAAGAAGAAATCCTTTCCTGTTGTGAAAACGGATACAATCTGGGATTTCGTACCTTTGTCCTGCAGGGGGGAGAAGACCCATATTTTACGGATGAAAGGATTTGTGATTTGGTTTCTTCCATAAAGAAGAAGTATCCCGATTGTGCAGTGACTCTGTCCATTGGAGAAAAGCGCAGGGAAAGCTATGTGGCCTTTTTTAAGGCAGGAGCAGACAGGTATCTGCTGCGGCACGAGACTGCGAATGAGGAGCACTATGGGAAACTGCATCCACCGGAAATGTCTTTACAGAATCGTAAGCAGTGTCTGCATGATTTAAAAGAAATCGGCTATCAGAC
This sequence comes from Lachnospiraceae bacterium, assembly GCA_051880335.1. Lineage (GTDB taxonomy): Bacteria > Bacillota > Clostridia > Lachnospirales > Lachnospiraceae > 1XD8-76. The sequence goes on along the minus strand of JBJENT010000117.1, from coordinate 10,478 downwards.
CGGCAGTGGATTTATGGTGGGTTCTCCCCATCAGACCGTGGAAACCTTGTATGAAGATTTGATGTTTATCAAAGACCTGCAGCCGGAAATGGTGGGAATCGGACCTTTTATACCACAGAAGGATACCCCTTTTGGAAAAGAGACTCCGGGTACGTTGGAGCAGACTTTAAGACTTCTCAGCATCATTCGTCTGCTTCATCCATCGGTTCTTTTGCCGGCAACCACAGCACTTGGAACCATTCATCCCCGAGGACGGGAACTGGGAATTTTGGCAGGAGCCAATGTGGTGATGCCGAATCTGTCACCGGTGGCAGTTCGTGATAAATACAAATTATATGACAATAAGATTTGTACCGGAGACGAAGCAGCAGAATGTCGTTCCTGCATGGAAAAAAGAATGGAAGGAATTGGCTATCAGGTGGTTGTGGACCGGGGTGATTATCCAAAGGATGGTCAGAGATAAAAAGTTTGAAATATAGAAATACGAGTAACTGCCGATTGGAAGAACCGACAGAAAGGAAAAATGCAGCTATGTATAATGTGTCATCTATGAAAGCAGAGGAATTTATTTCGGATGAAGAGATCAGGGAGACTCTTTCCTTTGCAGATGCCAATAAGGACAATGTGGAACTCATCGATTCCATTATCGCAAAAGCAAGGGAGCGGAAAGGCTTAAACCACAGGGAAGCATCCGTACTTCTGGCTTGTGAAATGCCGGAGAAAATTGCGGAGATTTATGCGCTGGCAGAGCAGATCAAGAAAGATTTCTATGGAAATCGTATTGTGCTTTTTGCACCACTTTACCTGTCCAACTATTGTGTCAATGGTTGCGTGTACTGTCCTTACCATATGAAAAACAAACATATTGCCAGAAAGAAGCTGACCCAGGAGGAAATCGTAAAAGAAGTAACAGCTCTTCAGGATATGGGACATAAGCGCCTTGCCATTGAGGCGGGTGAGGATCCGGTGAATAATCCGATTGAATATATTCTGGAAAGCATTAAAACGATTTACAGCATCAAACATAAAAATGGTGCCATCCGTCGTGTCAATGTGAATATTGCCGCCACCACGGTGGAGAACTATCGTAAGCTGAAAGACGCCGGAATCGGAACTTATATTCTATTCCAGGAAACCTACCACAAGGAAAGTTATGAAAAACTGCACCCTACGGGACCAAAGCATGACTATGCATATCACACGGAAGCAATGGACCGCGCCATGGAGGGCGGTATTGATGACGTGGGACTGGGAGTCTTATTCGGCCTTGAAATGTACCGTTATGAATTTGCCGGACTTTTGATGCATGCAGAGCATTTGGAGGCGGTACATGGAGTAGGACCTCATACCATCAGTGTGCCCCGGGTGAAACATGCGGATGACATTGATCCTTCTGCTTTTGACAATGGAATCACGGATGAAACCTTTGCAAAAATTTGTGCTCTGATCCGTATTTCAACACCCTATACCGGTATGATCATTTCCACCCGTGAGAGTCAGGAAGTCCGGGAAAAGGTACTTCCACTTGGGGTATCCCAGATCAGTGGGGCATCCAGAACCAGCGTGGGCGGCTATGCAGAGCCGGAGTTAGAGGAAGACGTGACCAGTGCCCAGTTTGATGTCAGCGATCAACGTACCCTGGATGAAGTGGTAAATTGGCTGATGAAACTGGGATATATTCCCAGCTTTTGTACTGCATGCTACCGGGAAGGCAGAACCGGTGACCGCTTTATGGCACTTTGTAAAAATATGCAGATTTTGAACTGCTGTCATCCCAATGCACTGATGACTTTAAAAGAATATCTGGAGGACTATGCCAGCGAAGAGACACGCAGAATTGGTATGGAACTCATTGAACGGGAACTTTCCAATATTCCAAATGAAAAGGTACGAAGGCTTGCATCAGAGCATATTCATGATATTGCGGAAGGAAAGAGAGATTTCCGCTTCTAGGTGTTGTGGGGACGTTTCTTTTGTCCATAGAATAGCCCTTTTGTCCTGAAGACAAAGGGCTATTCTATGGACAAAAGAAACGTCCCCACTGATGAGAAAAAAAGAACAAAAGAAAGGTAAGAATACTGTGAGAACATTAAGTGAACGTACAGCAGGTTTTACAGATTCTGTCATCCGCCGCATGACCAGAGTCTCCAATCAATATGGAGCCATCAATTTATCTCAGGGGTTCCCGGATTTTGATCCTCCAAAGGAGATGACGGACCGGCTCGCAGAAGTGGCATCTATCGGACCGCACCAGTATGCCCTGACCTGGGGCGCACAGAATTTTCGTGAGGCGCTTGCTGCGAAAATAGAACATTTTTCCGGCATGAAGGTAAATCCGGACACAGAGCTTGTAGTGACTTGTGGAAGTACAGAGGCCATGATGGCAGCTATGATGTCTGTTACCAATCCGGGGGATAAAGTGGTGATTTTCTCACCATTTTATGAGAACTATGGTGCAGATACCATTTTATCCGGAGCCACCCCTATATATGTTCCACTTATTCCACCCACATTCCATTTTGATCCGGAAGTTTTAGAGGATGCATTTCGCCAGGGAGCAAAAGCACTGATTCTCTGCAATCCTTCCAATCCCTGTGGAAAAGTATTTACAAGAGAAGAACTGATGCAGATTGCCTTTCTTGCTGAAAAATATGATACTTATGTCATTACGGATGAAGTCTATGAACATATTTTATATGCACCAAATGTACATACTTATTTTGCCACTCTGCCGGGGATGAGAGAAAGAACGATAGTATGCAATTCCCTTTCCAAAACCTATTCCATCACCGGTTGGCGTCTGGGATATGTGCAGGCATCGCCGGAAATTATTGACCGTGTGAAAAAAGTACATGATTTCCTAACGGTAGGGGCAGCAGCACCTCTTATGGAGGCAGCTGTAACTGGCCTACGGTTCCCGGATTCTTATTATGAAGGTTTGCAGGCACATTATACCCATATGAAGGACTTGTTTGTAAGTGGTCTGAAAGATATTGGTCTGCCCTTTACAGAACCTCAGGGTACCTATTATGTACTGCTTGATATTAGCGAATTCGGCTATGCTGATGATGAACAATTCTGTCTCGATTTGGCAGAAAAGGTGGGCGTAGGTGCAGTACCCGGCTCTAGCTTTTTCAGAGAAGATGTAAATCACCTGATCAGGGTTCATTTTGCGAAAAAAGATGAAACTTTGAAAGCTGCGCTGGACAGACTGGCGGATATAGGGAAAATGAAGAGATAGGAGATATAGAAGAAATAGGAGATATAGAAGAAATAGGTGATATAGAAGAAAAAAGATATAGGGGGACGTTTCTGACGTCCCCCTGCATTTTCAGGAGTTTTCTGCTTATAAAACAAATATCTGGGCGTAGGCAGTAAAAGCATGAAAAACACTCCATTTTTTAACTATTCTTCACTTTGTTTACTGCTTAAAATGTTTCATGCTCATTTAGGCGGTATGATTTTTGTGTTTATAAGACATTTTGAATAAAGATCAAAACTAGGTTTTCTTTTTCTACCGCCCAGATTCATTTATTCTGTAAAGCGACAGTAAATGGTTGCCGAATCTGTAATTTTCATCAAAAAAGTTACTGCCTGAAATTCCGTACATGGTTATTCTGGCAGTAACTATCACTATGGCCTGCTCTTACAGGCTACGTCCCCAATGTAAGTTCCACTGGGCAATGATCGGAGCCTAAAATATCTGTATGAATCTTAGCATCTATAAGCTTTTCATCCAGACGTTTGGAAGAGATGAAATAGTCGATTCTCCATCCGGCATTCTTTTCCCTTGCTTTAAAACGATAAGACCACCAGGAGTAGATATTTTCCTGGTCTGGGTAGAAATGGCGGAAAGTATCAGTAAAACCGCTTTCGAGAAGCTCCGTCATTTTGCCCCGTTCTTCATCCGTAAAGCCGGCATTCTTTCGGTTTGTTTTGGAATTCTTAAGATCGATCTCCTTATGAGCCACGTTCAAATCTCCGCAGAGAATGACCGGTTTTTTTGCATCCAAAGAAAGTAAGTAACCACGGAAAGCATCTTCCCACTGCATTCTATAAGGAAGTCTGGCCAGGCCCTCCTGGGAATTTGGTGTGTAGCAGGTCACCATATAGAATTCAGGAAATTCCAAAGTGATGACACGCCCTTCTGTATCATGCTCAGGTATGCCGATTCCATAAGAAACGCTGAGCGGTTCCTGTTTGGTAAAAATGGCAGTGCCGGAATATCCTTTCTTTTCAGCATAGTTCCAATATTGGTGGTAACCCGCTAAATCTAAAGAAATCTGTCCTTCCTGTAGTTTAGATTCCTGAATACAGAAAATATCTGCATCCGCTTCCTGAAAAAAATCAAGAAATCCTTTTTGTACACAGGCACGTAGTCCGTTTACATTCCAAGAAATCAGTTTCATAATCAAAATCCTTTCGTTTTTCTTTGTTCTATATTATTATAATTTGTAGAACAAAACAACTGGTAGAGGGCTATCCTATGGACAAGATGCTAGGGTCAAAAGGTCCCCCTGATTCATGAAATAGTGACTTATTATGAAAAGACATATGATATAATTATCTTATCAAATTAAAGTGGTTTTCATATGTCTTTTAAAACGAATGAAGTAGAACAGCTCTCCCTGTTCGACAGCTTTTCTAATCTTACCGCACGTGAGCAGAAAGCTCTGGAAAACTCCTGTTAATGTAATCATTGGTGCATGCATCATCAAAGAATTGTTTGATTATTCTGATGATGAGATGGTCGAAGGTTTAATGCTTGACCTGCGGCTGTAGTATGCACTCCATACAACCAGTTTTGAGGAGCAGCCATTAAGTGATAAAACATTAAGTCGCTTCCGCCGCAGGTGCTATGACTATGAACAGATACACGGTGTTACTTATACAAGGCTGCCATCACGGATTATAATAACGAAATTGCAAAAATGATGAAACTGGATGGAAAAATCCGGCGTATGGATTCCATGATGATCAATTCCAATATGCGGATGCTTGCGCGCAGTGAACTGATCTATTCCTGTATCGCAAAGCTGGTAAAATGCGTTTATGAAAACAAACCGGAAGCAGTTCCAGAATCCCTGCTTCACTATGCCCAGCCAAATGATTTCAACAAAGTCCTGATCACCAGAAAAAGCCTGATGAGGGTTGAACTGGAAAAACGGATGGCATCTGAGGAATACGAATTATGCCCTAAATCCACTACAGGTATAAAAAAAGCCAGGGGAGAGATGCTGATTATGGGTAAAAAACGATAAAAACAGATATAAAGTAAAAAAGTAATTAGAAAAACGTCCCCACTGCAAATATATCTTCCCAAAGTTATTTTTAGTGGTATAATTTTAATTGGAATGTACTTTTTTACGTACAATGTGAAATTCACGAAGTGACAGCTGGGGAAAAAGTTTGCTATGATACCAGATAATTTGATTTACAAAACTTTATTAGATGACATGGACTGCATGATAGAAATAGACAATAAAAAGGATCTGTATCATGTAGTAAAAGCAGATAATTACTTTCATGATTTTTTAGAAGAAACCGGAAATCTGGGACATTTATATCGGATGCTGTTTATGAAGGAAAAGCATTCCTCTGATGATGAGATAGGGGAATATATAAAATTTACAGATGTTGCCTTTTTTGATTTGGATAAGCATAAAGGATTGATTCAGCTTCATGATGGAGAAAAAGAGCAAGGGTATTTTTACAATTTGCTGAGAGTGGCAGATGAACAGGCAATCCTTACTTTTTCTTCAACGGAAAGCATAGCAACAAGTAACTTTAATGAAATCGAAAAGATTGAAACGATTCAGCAAAACTATCTCTTTTCCATGATGATCGATCTGGCAGAGGATACCTGCATTAATCCGAATACCACGGAGGTGAGTGCAGGACGTCAGGATTATATGAAGTTAAAATATTCTGACTGGCGAATCATGATTTCCGGTATGTTTAGTGAGGAAGACCGGCTTGTGTTTTTCAGAGCCTCTGAACCGGAAAATATCATTAATATGTTGGAAAACAGAAATAGTTTTCATGTGGATCTTCAGATGAAAAATATGAAAGGGGAGTTTGTCTGGTCCAGACTGGAGTTTACCAGAATGAAAAACTTTTCCAGACAGAATCCCAGATTCGTATATACGGTAAGCGATATTTCAGAGGATATGGAACAGCTGCTGAAGCAGGAAGGTCTGGTAAGCTGATTGAAGAGCAGAATCAAATGCTTCAGGAATCGGATAAAAGAAGAAGCCGGTTTTTTGCCAATATGTCTCATGAAATCCGAACTCCTATTAATTCCATTATCGGAATGAATGAAATCATCCTGAGGGATTGTAAAGATGAGACCATAAGGGGCTATGCAGAGGATGTTAAATCGGCCAATCAGTATCTGCTCAGCCTTGTGAATGATATTTTGGATTATTCGAAAATTCAGGCAGGGAAGATGGAAATCGTTCCCATCGAATACAATATGTCTGATTTACTGAAACGTGTTTCAAAATTGATTCAGTACAGAGTAGCAGAAAAAGATTTGGAATTTGCATTAAAAGTTAGTGATAATGTTCCGGCCAGATTATTTGGTGATGAGATCCGGGTTTCCCAGATTTTGATCAACCTGATTATTAATGCAGTAAAGTATACGGAGAAAGGAACGGTATCCTTACAGGTTGAAGCAGTAAAAAACCGGGAAGAACAGGATGCAATTCGATTTGTGGTAGAAGATACGGGCATTGGAATCCGAAAAGAGGACATGGACGCACTGTTTACAGAATTTGGTCGAATTGATCTGCAGCATAACCGTGCCATTGAAGGAACAGGACTTGGCATGAGCATTGTCAGTGGGCTGGTAAATCAGATGAATGGTTCCATATCGGTGGAAAGTGAGTACGGGAGGGGTTCCAGATTTGAGGTTGTTTTACCTCAGAAAATCGTCTGTATAGGAAACGAATCTGTAAAAGTGGATTTGCAGGAAGAACAAAACAGAGCAAAAGAAAACCTGAATCTTAGTGGGAAATGTATTCTTGTGGCAGATGACACGGAACTTAACTGCAGGGTTTTACAAATTATGCTGGAAAAATTCCATGCACAGGTAGACTGTGTTTCTTCCGGATTAGAGGCGCTTAATATGATTCAAAAGAAACAGTATGATATGGTATTTTTGGACCACATGATGCCGGAAATGGATGGGGTGGAAGCTATTGAGAAAATGCGGAAACAGGATTCCTATTATGAAAAGCTTCCGATTATTGCTTTGACCGGAAATTATTCTCCAACTGCGAAAGTGGAGTATCAGAGTTATGGGTTTACGGATTATCTGGAAAAACCATTATCGCTGGAAAAATTAGAGAATGTGCTGATACAGTTTTTGAGATAGATAAAACAGCAAAATGCACCAGATAATGTTAGCTGGTGCATTTTTCTATCATGATTTTGCATCCGTATGTTTCAGATAGAAGATTGACATAATTAAAAAAATACTGATAAAAATGACGGAAGAAATCAAGAATAAAAATGTATTTAAATTTTGGTTATTTTCTGTCATTGCCAATGAAAATAGAGAGTAGGGAAGCGCGTAAGGGATATCCTTTGCAATACAGGCAAGCCCAAGTATTCCACCGATAAATGCCAGAATAACCGGTAGCACAAAGTTTCTGATCATAAGGGATAAGAATAGTTGTATTGCACAGATTGCATAGGCTGCGATTAGGCCAAGTAAAAGCCATAAAAAGAGATCCTTCGGCAGGCTTCCCGTTATTTTGCAGAATGTACCGGAAATGATATATAATGCAACAACCCAAATCAGAGATAATGTTGTAATAAACAAAGATGCAGCATACTTACTAAGAATGATACGTGTGGGTGTGGCATGAGTCAAAAGGACATTCATGTTTGTTCCAAGATGATCAACCTGCCATATACAACCGGTGAAAACTGCAATTATGACAGGCATAAAGAAATAGCAAAGAAATAAAGTGTGCTGTGTCCATAATGAAAACCAGCCATTCGTTAATATTTCAATATTACCTAAGTAATTTAAGGTCCCGATTACAGCGGACAGAATCGGAATAATGATAAATGCAAACCAGGAAGGAGATCCCTTCAGCTTCATAAATTCAATTGGGCGGCTGTGAATACATACTTTTGTGTTGGTATACTGCGTCACTTTTTTAAAATTATTTTCTTCTATGTTTGATTTTCGAAGGAGTATGATTGCAAGGATGATAAATGCCGCTATCCAGAGAACACTATATATAATGGAATTATAGTTAAAATCCAGTAGAAGCCATTTTACCTCTCTTGTTTTTGGATTCCAGTCCATACCGATAAAAAGGCTGTTTACAAAGGTACTCCAGGGCAGAATTTTTTGGAAGGCTGTTGTAGGAAGGTATGCCGAAAATAGACCGATAAAGCTTCCGATAAGTCCGATGGATATGGATACAGCCTGATTCCGAAAAAAGTATGCCAGTATGAAATGAAGAAAGAAAAGCAAACTGCAGGAAATAAAGGTATTCATCCCATAAAACAGCATATATTTTGCGGAAAAAACAAGAGGGAAATCCAGTATTTCTACCAGAAGTAATATGGATAAACATTGCATGGTAACAAGCACGTATAAGGAAATCAGTCCATATATTATTTTTGTGGCAAATATCGTCTCAGGGGATGTGAAAGTATAAAGGCATTTCAGCATGTCTCCCTTATGTTCTATATCCATTAATCGGCTGGCAAAGGTCGATATGAGTACCGGAAAGAAAAGGGAATTCATGATAGGCATATTATAAAACAGTATCATCCAGCCATCGGAAAGACATTTTTCGTCACTATAATTTCCATATACAAACAGCATTTCTAACAGTATAAAGCCTAAAAAAATAAGTATATTATATCTTCTTTTATGTTTCTTTGTTTCGAGTAATAACTGCTTTGTAAGACTCATGTTACGATTCACCTCCGGTCATATCCAGGAAAATTTCTTCCAGTGAAGAATCATCTGTTTCCAAATCTGAGAGAAGTCCCTGATAGACTAATTCTCCTTTATTTATAATGCCAACGTAGTCTGCCATCTGCTCTATTTCCGATAGAAGATGACTGGAAATAAGTACTGTTGTTCCAAATCTTTGCGGAAGGCTTTGGATAAGATTTCGAATTTCCTGTATGCCGGCAGGATCGAGTCCGTTGGTAGGTTCATCAAGAATCATAATGGATGGTTTCCCCATAAGAGCCATGGCAATTCCCAGGCGCTGTTTCATTCCAAGAGAATAATTTTTTACTTTCTCATCTTTTCTTTCATAAAGATGCACAGTTTTAAGTGCTTCTTCGATATCCGTTTCACTCAAATTCTTATACCTGGCAATAATCTCAAGATTTTCCTGCCCTGTTAAGTGACCATAAAAGCCCGGGTTTTCAATCAGGCTTCCGGTTAGCAGGGAGAGGCTTGTTCTGTTTTTATTCGTTAATTCTTTTCCATGAATGTAGATTTTCCCGGTATTCGGATGAATCAGGCCTAAAAGCAGCTTCATTGTAGTTGTTTTTCCAGCTCCATTTGGACCTAAGAACCCATATACAATGCCTTTTGGAACCTTCATATCAAGATTTTTTACGCGGTATTTTTTGCCGCTTTTTTTGCAAAGATTTCTTGTTTCAATAACATATTCATTCATCATGATGTATCCTCCTTTTCTTTGACTACCACACTATAACGTTTTTTCCTTACGGAAAGATGATGAGTACCTTACGATTACATTAAGAAAAAGTTTTGAACTTTAGCAAAAGGGAACTTTTATGTATACTGAAGATGAAAGACTAGCTATAGGAGAAAGATATATGGATCTGAGAGATTGTAGAATCTTATTAGTAGATGATGAAAAAGATATTCTGAAAATCAATGAAACGTTATTGAAAGAAAAGGGGTTTCATAACATAGAGACTGCATCGGACGGACAAAGTGCTGATGCACAGATGGATTTGAAAACATTTCATCTGGTGGTCCTGGATATTATGATGCCTGATGTAGACGGACTATCTTTGTATGAATCCTGGATCAGGAGAGGAAAGAATGTGCCTGTTATTTTTTTGTCCGCAAGAGATGAGGAAGCAAGCAGATTGAAAGGACTTGGACTTGGTGCGGATGATTATGTTACAAAGCCCTATACGCCTGAAGAACTATATCTTCGGATAAAAGCGGTCCTTAGAAGAATCTATCATCTTACAGAAAACAGAATAATACGTATGGGAAGCACTACAGTGGATTTATCATCCGGAATAGTGCATAAAGGAAACGATGATTATGAACTTACAGCAAAAGAGTACCTGCTCTTCTCAAAGCTATATGATAATCAGGGAAAGATCGTGTCGATGAATTCTTTAATGGATACCTTATGGCCGGATGGAAGTTTTGGACTTGAGAATTCATTAATTGTACATATCAGAAGGCTGAGGGAAAAAATTGAGGAAGATCCTTCTAAGGACCGCTT
>JBJENT010000116.1:13041-15555 GCA_051880335.1 Lachnospiraceae bacterium | reverse complement strand
GTATGTTTATATGGCTTGTTCTGGTTCCTCTGGGAATGGGATTGGCTGTATATTCCATCGGAAAACGGAAAGAGATACAACTTCATAAAAAACTGATGGCAGGCTTCTGTTCCGGTTATGTTTTGATGTGGGCAGTTTTCCAGTTGGTGGCAGTGCCTTTTATCCTAAAACAGGGAAAACTTCGAGATGTGGAACTCTGGTTTGAGATGATAGCACTTTCTGTGGCAATCATGGGGTATTTGTTTACATTCCTGCAGATGAGACAGGACTTGAAAAATTTGAACCCTGCTAATTGGGGAAAGCAACTTGCAGACTATGTAAAAAGTGAAAAATTTTCCCTCATAATCTGGGCCATTTTCGCTTTGACACTGCTGTTTCAACTGTATATGTCTTTCCGTCTGGCCTATGCTGATGGAGATGATGCTTATTATATTTCGATTTCTACGGCAGCAAATCTGGGCGGCAGTATGTATCAGCTGGATCCTTACACAGGGGCGCCGACAACACTGGATATCCGTCATGGGTTGGCACCTTTTCCTATATGGGTTTCCTTTATTGCATTAAAGGCCGGTGTGAATGCGGCGGTGGCGGCTCACAGCTTTATTCCGCTGGTGCTGATTCCGCTCACTTATGTGATTTATCTGGAAATCGGAAAGTGTCTGGTGGACAAAAAGTATCTGCCGGTTTTTATGGTGTTCATTTCGCTTTTGCAGATCTTCGGAAATTATTCCATTTATCCGGCTTCCACTTTTTTGCTGACCCGTACCAGACAGGGAAAAGCAGCGCTGGGTAATGTGATTCTTCCGTTTTTGATCTTACTTTTGCTGAAGATGGCGAAGAAACAGGGGAAAGCAGAACGCATGGATATTTTCTGGCTTTTTACCACGGTTCTGGCCGGATGCCTTTGTAGTACCATGTCTGGTTTCCTTTGCAGTATGCTGATCATGCTGGCAGCATTTTTGCTGGCTGTTTTTTATAAAAAGCCCAGGATAATACCGGAATGTCTGCTGGGATGTACTCCGGGAATTTTGTATGCGGTGCTGTATATTTTCCTGAAATAGAGAAATAGAATCGTGGGGAAATATGGTTTTCAAAGCTTTTGAAAGCGTTGAAAAATTTTGGAAATCTTGGGAAATTTTTTAAATTTGGAGATAAAGCTTTTTAGATTTCTTTTTGAAAGCTTTTCGAATCGATAAAGAAAGGTATCAGGATGTGGTCTGAGATAGTTGCTTTGTGCATGGATTACAGCGGAAACGGATTGGCAGTAGGGCTGTTTTTCATTTCTTTTGTATATCTGATGATAGCAGAAAAAGAAAAATCCAAAAGAATCATATTGTTATATACCACTTTGGCTACCATTCTGCTCTTTTTGTGCCCGATTTTTGCCAAGGTGATTTACAGCTTAATGGATGACGAGATTTATTATCGTATTCTCTGGCTGATCCCGATGAGCGTGGTCATTGCATATGCCGGAATTCATGTGATAAGCCGGCTGCCGAAAAACTGGATGAAGGTATCCGGTGCAGTGCTTGGTTGCGTGGTCATCATAATAACGGGTGATTATGTGTATGACAATCCGTTTTTCAGCGCTGCAAATAATCGTTTTCATGTGCCTCAGACGGTAGCGGATGTATGTGATGAAATGATTATTGAAGGACGCGAAGTAAGGGCAGTAGTGCCATCGGAGATGCTGGCTTATGTACGCCAGTATACAGCCAATGTGTGTATGCCTTATGGCCGGGATTTGATGGTGGAAGTCTGGATCACGGATAATCCGTTATATGATGCGATGCTGGAAAGACCGGTAGATTGTGAGAAGATTGCTGCACTGGCGGTAGAGCAGTCCTGCCATTATATCGTGCTACATGAGTCCACTGAGCAGGCAGGAGATTTTGAAGAAAATGGATTTCATTTGAAAAATACGGTGGATGGATATCGGATATATCTGTGGGATGGAGCAGATTTTTGAGCAGATTTGAGCAGATTTTTGAACAGATTTTTGAACAGGTTTTTGAGCAGATTATGAATAGATTTTTTGGCAGATTTTTTAGCAAATTTTGAGAAAGCGATGAAGATGAAGAGAGAAATGGAAGAGGAAAGGAAAATAGAGAAGAGATAGTCGGGTAGAATATAGTAATGTGAGAATCGGGTATGGGATTGTAAAGCATGACAAGTATTTGAATGGAAGGTATGGAAGGTACGGGCATGGATTGCATAAGGATTACTGCCTTGATTAAGAAAAGTATTTTCAGGCGGTAAGGCGCGGCACTGTTTGCAAAATCATTACTGCTTAGACCAAGGAATTTGTTGTTACAAGCAGTAAATTCATGCGTTCTTCATAAAAGCTTCATGTATTTCATCAAAAACGCCAAATTTTTTACCACCTGCTACTTGTTCTATGACATACAAGCAGTAAGCACTATTTACAACCCTTAAAAGAAGCTACTGCTAATTCCATATCGAATAGGAAATTACTGCTTGAAGGATAAAGAAAACCAAGCAGGCAGTAATAGC
>JBJENT010000116.1:0-12941 GCA_051880335.1 Lachnospiraceae bacterium | reverse complement strand
TCGAATAGGAAATTACTGCTTGAAGGATAAAGAAAACCAAGCAGGCAGTAATAGCTTGAAAAACAGAAAATGAAACAGAAAATAAAGCAGGCAGTAACTGACTTGTATGCCGAGAGACAAAAGCAAGCGGTTACTGCCTTCTTTGTATCAAAAAGTATCAAAAATGAATTTTATTAAGGTATTATTGCTCCGAGAACTATGATTCAGGGAACTATGATTCAGGAAACTATGACTCCGGGAACTTATACTCATTGAATCGGTTCAGCGCATAGATGAACCGGTCTGCAAGCAGCTCCAATCCTTCCTCGTTGACATGGTTTGCATCTTCCAGATATCTGTCTGCAATTTCACCATAAATACTTCCATAGAAATTATCTACAAATGTGACATTATTCAGGTAGCAGGTATCCTGTTCATGAATGACATAGACATATAGCTGCCATGGAAGAACATCCTCATCATAGCAGGAGCGGTATTCTCCGTTTTCATCCTCCACATAAATGAAAGTGGGGGAAAGAACGATGATCCGCACATTGGGATGTGCTTCTTTTACCAGGAGCAGTCCTGCTTCCAGCGCACCTGCATAGGTATTTACATCCGAACTGTTATCGTCGTTATATGGCAGGTGCTGTTCCAGATAATCATGGTAATCATAATATACGCAAAGAACATCCAGCTCATCATAGTCGATAGATTCCAGTGTTTCCAGAGCATACGCAGCATCTTCCGGTAGATCTGTTCCTTCATTTTGCTTGTAATCGCGTTTGACCCAATCGGTAAGCTTGTGGTTTCCTACGGAGAAAACAGTGCATAAGTTGTAGAAGCTAAGACCGTCATAAGGGAAAGAACCTTTATAGGATTCGTTTTTCATAGCCATATAACTGCCATCAATGGCGCAGTTGTAAATAGTTGCACCGGTTTTTCGCTGGATAATATTGGCAAGGTTGGTTTCTGAATCCTTGTCTTCGGCCAGCTGACCATTACCAAGGAAAAGAATGTTTAATTCGTCATCCACGTTGGAAGCATTGGGATCAGAGGAATCCAGAGGGACGATATTATCCATGGATTCTGTGTTAAATGCCTCATCATCTACATCCGGAGTGGTATCTTTTTCGCCGATATTCCAAATGATCAGCTTGACAATAACAATTAGCAGAATCAGACCAATCAGCCCGAGAAAAATATAATGCAGGTTAAATTTGGGGGAATCTTTTTCCGTTTCTTCCTCCTCGGGTGCCGGCCTGCTGACTTTCTTTTTATGCGGTTTTTCATCAGAATCTAAATCGATCCAATCAATACTATCTTTATCTTTTTTCATAATTTTTGCCCTCGTATAGCTTTATTGTACTCATTTAACGTCTATATCATACCTTTTTCACTAAAATAAGTCCACAAAAAAGAAAAAACGAGCAGATAAATATCTGCCCGCCTGCTGTTGCTCCGCATCAGTTTGATATAACAGCATATTATATCAGCATGCTATATCAGCTTGTTATATCAGCTGTTTTGCATCAACTGCCTTACATAAGCGTAAACGCCACGCCATTTATATTAGATTCATCGTCAAACGAATAAACTTGTTCGGAATTTTGTGATTTGAGATTTTTATACCACTTGCTGTATTTGTACAAGCGATAAGTGGTACTTAGCTTTTCTAGTTGAGCATCATCTGACAACCTTGAGTCAAATATGCGTCGCTCTTCCCGGCTCATTAGTATGTAATCCATATAAGAAATCTGCAATTCCGTAAGAGGTGTTCCACACCTTGGACAAGTAAGTTTATGACCGTTTAACATATGAACCCTTTGGCAACGTTTACAATAATGCATGTACATCATAGGAATTCCCCTTTCCATAAAAAATTAATGCATTGTTGTATGTGTCATATTTACTTTATTTATGACAGTTTATTTCAGCAAAGTCAATAATTCTGCTTGATTTTAAGAGATTAATCCATCGACAAAATCTGTGTTTTGCGGTTTCACAGGGGACGGAAAATGGTTTGAGCCACTCTGTCTGGAAATTATTTCAAATCGTGCAATATGGAAACTTTTTCATGCTATGCAGCATCCTTGAATTGTATACAGAAAAATGGTACAATGTTACAGATAATGATTATAGAAAAAGGAAGCAAGTTTCATGAGTTTATTGGGAAAGAAGAAAAAGACAAAATATGCCCGGAATCAGAAATCACATCGAGGCGATTCCGGCAGAAAGAGTCGTAAAATAAAAGAGGAACTGTACGACGAGTACTATGAGGATGACGAGTATTACGGGGATGACGAATACTACGAAGAGGATGAGTACTACGAAGAAGACGAAGCCTACGAGGGTGACGAAGCCTACGAAGAGGATGAAGCTTACGAGGACGACGAAACTTACGAGGAAGATGAAGCCTACGAGGATGACGAAGCTTATGCAGAGGATGAGGCCTACGAGGACGACGAAGCTTACGAGGAAGATGAAGCCTATGAGGATGATGAGGCTTACGAAGAAGATGAAGTTTACGACGATGCAGATGTAGAAGAGTATTACGAAGAGGATGAAATCCGGGATTACAGTGATGATCCAGGAACGGATTATGCCGGAGAATATGACGAAGACTCTTACGAAGACGACGACTACGAAGAAGAATTTGAATATGGCGATGACTACGATGATGATGACTATGACGAAAGTGTGTATGCAGCAAGACGTGCAGTCATGAGAAAACGCAGGAAAAGACAGGGTCTGGCAGGCGTGGTGGACAAAATCATTGCAATGCCGACAGTGGATAAGATTATTGCGCTGACCGGTGTGGCTGTTCTTTTTGTGGCTGTGATCACTGGTGTGGTTTTCAGCATGGTAAAACAGGAGAACAGTGCTGTTGCTGCATTTGCTGAGGTAGGAAGCCAGCTGGATGGCGTTGAAATAATCGGTGAAAACGGTCTGTATGCGGTGGCAGATGCACAGGCAAACAAAATTCTCGTATCGGAAGAATTGACGGAAGAAGCACAGCAGACGGTGGAGTCCAAGGGTGCCAGTGTCACCATGAAGATGACTTCCATTGTGAAGGATTTGAAGATAAAATTTGTAAATTCTGAGACGGACAAGCTGATTGCAAATGTACCGTTCTCTGTAGAAGTTACAACACCGGACAAGAAGACAGAAACCTGGACAGATGATGATAAAGACGGTGTGATCTACAAAGAAGACATTGCAGCAGGTGGCTATAAGGTCAAAATGCTTCCGCTTGATGGGGAAGAGTATAAGGATTATATCATTGCCAGCGCAGAACAGTCTGCGGATGTAAAAGCAACCATTGCTTATCAAAAAGTAGATGTTGTGGAAGAAATCAAAACAGAAGCAGAAGTAAATGCAGCAATCGAAGATACAGCGATTGTGGAAACCGTGGAAGAATCCAAGCTGACGGATACGGTGCCATTTTACAAATCCAGCACTACTGCCGGGGAGGTATCTTATAAAGCTATCAGCAAGAGCGACATCAAGGATCCGGGTGCTTCAGCAAAACTGAAGGTGTCGGATCTGGCTCTGGCAGCAGGATTTGAAAGTTTAAGTAATATAACGGTAAAAGTGGGGGAATCTAAGAGTCTTCCGGATAAAGTTAATTATACCTATGACGATGGGACAGATAGCGGCTCCGGTGGTTCCGGAAGTGGAAGCGGTTCTGGCGGAAGCAGCTCTGGTGGAAGCGGAGATAGTGGAAGCGGAGATAGTGGAAGCGACTCCGGCGGAAGTGGCTCCGGCGGAAGCGATGATAGCGGAAGCAGTTCCGGCGGAAGCGGCTCCGGTGGAAGCGATGATGGAGGAAGCAGTTCCGGTGGCTCCGGAGATGGCGGAAGCAGCTCCGGTGGATCTGGTGATGGATCAGGTGCACAGCAGTTAGTTGAAAAGACAGATACACTTCCTATTAGCAAATGGACATCTTCCAATCCGAATGTAGCGAAAGTAGACGGTTCTAAAGTAACTGGTGTAGCAGAGGGCAGTGCTACATTAACGGGAACAACATCGAAAGGCGATGTAACGATTACCGTTACCGTAGAAAAAGCAGCGGTGACTGCAACCCTTACCATTGATGCCACTACAAAGACCATTGCCAAGGATGCTACGGCAACCCTGAAGATCACAACGAACCAGACGGGCATAAGCTGGGTATCCGCAGATACAAATTATGTAACGGTTACTCCGGCAGATGATAAATTATCGGCTACAATCAAAGGTATCAAGGCAACTTCCAGCCCGGTTGAGATTACAGTTACCGCGGGCAGTCTGAAAGCAGTCTGCAAAGTAACAGTAACAGACGAGACTTCCCTTACTCTGGATGCGGACAAGCTGACCGTTGCAGTAGGCAAGACCGGAACTATCAAAGCCACGGTGAAGCCAACAGATGCAACAATTACAGCAAAATCATCGGATGAGAAGGTTGCAACTGTAAAGGTATCGGATAAGACAGTCACTGTCACCGGTGTGAAAGTAGGTACAGCAAAGATTACGGTAACAGGAAGCAACGGTAAGGAAGCAACCTGTACTGTAACAGTTGGTAACAGCGCTGAGCTGGATACCACATCTCTGCTGAAAGATAAAAACGGAAATCAGGTATACGTAAAAGAGAATGGTAACTATAGAAAAGCGGTATACGCAGATTATTATAAGTTCAGTGAGTTCTTTTTACAGACAACGGAAACACTGTATACCGGATGGCAGACAATTAATGGTAAAACCTACTATTACCTGGATAATCATAAATATGTAACAGGTGAGCAGGTCATCCAGGGTGCAAAATATGTGTTTGCAAGTGATGGAACACTGCAGACCAGTTCCGGGAACTTTGGTATTGATGTATCGAAATGGAATGGAAATATTAACTGGAGCGCAGTAAAATCGGCTGGTGTATCCTATGCGATCATCCGATGCGGATATCGTGGTTCTACCACAGGCGCACTGATTACAGACCCAACCTTTGCCACAAATATTTCCGGAGCAAATGCTGCAGGCATTAAGACCGGCGTATACTTCTTTACCCAGGCGGTAAACGAGAAAGAAGCGGTAGAAGAGGCTTCCATGGTACTTTCGCTGGTGAAGAAGTACAAGATTTCCTATCCGATTTTCCTGGATGTGGAAAGCAGTGGCGGACGTGCAGACGGTCTGGACAAAGGAACCAGAACCGCAGTCATTAAAGCGTTCTGTGCAACCATTCAGAACTCCGGATATACTGCAGGTGTTTATGCAAATAAGACATGGCTGAATTCCAAGATGGATGCCGGAAGTCTCAGCTCCTATAAGATCTGGCTGGCTCAGTATGCAGCAGCCCCGACTTATACCGGAAGATATAATTTATGGCAGTACAGCTCAAAGGGATCCATTCCGGGAATCAACGGAAATGTGGATCTGAACCTGAGTTATCTGGGATATTGATGATCAGGCATATTTCTGTAAAAAGCAGGAAAAATCAACTACAGGAAACAAAATACTAACTGCAGGAAACAGAAGAGCCGACTTAAGGAATTAAAAAGTTCAAGAAAAGAAAAAGGAACTATCACATAAAGGAGAACAAATTTATGAGAACATACTTGGTTACAGGTGGTGCAGGATTTATCGGATCCAATTACATTCACTATATGTTCAAAAAATATGACAATGAGATCCGTATCATTAATGTGGATGCATTGACATATGCCGGAAATCTGGAAAATCTGCGTGATGTGGAAAACAGAGAGAACTATACCTTTGTAAAGGCAAATATTTGCGATAAAGAAGCGATTGCAAAAATCTTTGCTGAGAATGATATCGACAGAGTGGTTCATTTTGCAGCAGAAAGCCATGTAGACAGAAGTATCAAGGAGCCGGAAGTATTTGTACAGACCAATGTACTGGGAACTGCTGTTATGCTGAACTGTGCAAAGGCTGCCTGGGAACTGCCGGACGGAAGCTTTAAGGAAGGCAAAAAGTTCCTCCATGTTTCCACAGATGAAGTATATGGTTCTCTGGAAGAAGACGGTGGATATTTCTATGAAACCACACCCTATGCACCCCATAGTCCTTATTCTGCAAGCAAGGCAAGTTCAGACATGCTGGTAAAAGCTTATATGGATACCTATAAATTCCCGGCAAACATCACGAACTGCTCCAATAACTACGGACCTTATCAGTTCCCTGAAAAACTGATTCCGCTGATTATCAACAATGCGCTTCAGGGAAAGAAACTTCCGGTATACGGAGATGGCAAAAATGTGCGTGACTGGCTGTATGTGGAAGACCATGCCAAGGCAATCGATATGGTTCAGGAAAAAGGAAGACTTTTTGAAACCTATAATATCGGCGGCCACAATGAGAAGCAGAATATCGAAATCATTCATATCATCATTGAAACCTTACAGGAAATGCTGCCGGATGATGATCCGAGAAAAGCATTGGTAAGCAAAGACCTGATCACTTATGTTCAGGACCGAAAAGGCCACGACAGACGCTATGCCATTGCACCGGACAAGATAAAAGCTGAAGTGGGCTGGGAGCCGGAAACCATGTTTAAAGAAGGTATTAAGCTGACCATCAAATGGTTCTTCGAGCATGAAGACTGGATGAAGAATGTGACAAGCGGCGATTACCAGAAATATTATGAAGATATGTATAAAGATAAATAAGATCCAGAAATGGGGACGGAGGATTCCGTTCCCGTTTGTGGTGTAAATGAGAGGGTTTTCAGACACGAAAAATCTTCGATATATGTGTTTTAGGTATGCAGTGAGTCCTGTGAAAGGCGATTACTGCGGAATGTGAAAGGCAGTTACTGCGGAATGTGAAAGGCAGTTACTGCAGGATGCGAAAGGAGAAAACATGAAAGGGATTATTTTAGCAGGTGGTTCCGGAACAAGATTATATCCGCTTACCAAAGCGATTTCAAAACAGATTATGCCGGTATATGATAAACCGATGATTTATTATCCGTTATCTACGTTGATGCTGGCTGGTATCAGAGATATTCTGATCATTTCCACACCGAGAGATCTGCCGGTATTTGAAGATTTGTTCGGAACCGGAGAGCAGCTGGGCCTTCATTTTGAATATGCGATTCAGGAACAGCCCAGAGGTCTGGCAGATGCTTTTATTATTGGCGAGGAATTCATTGGCAAAGACAGTGTGGCGCTGGTACTTGGCGATAATATTTTCTATGGGCAGAGTTTTTCCAAGCTTTTAAGAGAAGTGGCATCCAGAGAAAAAGGTGCTACAATCTTTGGTTATTATGTAAGAGACCCAAGAGAATACGGGGTAGTAGAGTTCGATGAAAACGGAATGGCTATCTCCATTGAAGAAAAGCCGGAACATCCGAAGAGTAATTATGCGGTACCGGGGCTGTATTTCTACGATAATGATGTGGTTGAAATCGCAAAGAATGTAAAACCTTCCGCAAGGGGTGAAATTGAGATCACCAGTATCAATAATGAATATTTAAGACGGGGAACCCTGCATGTAGAGACCATGGGACGTGGATTTGCATGGCTGGATACCGGGAATCATGATTCTCTGCTGGATGCAGCAGATTTTGTGGCCGCTTTCCAGAAAAGACAGGGACTGTATGTATCCTGTATTGAAGAGATTGCTTATAAACGGGGCTTTATCACAAAAGAACAGCTTTTGGCGCTGGCTGAACCTCTGATGAAAACCGATTATGGCAAATATCTGGTTGAGGTTGCAAACGGATTATAGACGACAGAAAGGACAGCTGACAAAAGATAAGGCATGAAAAGTACCGAACCTGAGGTGGACAGATGAGTAAAAAGAAAAAAAGAAAAACAATATTTCTGACTACTTTACTGGTCTTTATGGTGTTATCTACGACGTTGCTTTTAAACTGGGAACAGATCCAGAAGAAAGTAAGTGGCAGCGGGGGCCGGACCACGTCAGAAAGCCAGAGCCGCCCCATATCTTCTCTTGAAGGGCAGGAGGAAAATACCCGGATCGATGTAAGTGAATATGCCATGAAGTATAACCCGGAAGGCTTTGCAGGAGCAGACCCTGAAAAACAGGTAGGAACGGATCTGTATGCCTTTCAGAAAGATTTGACCTTTTTTAATCGGGAGCTTTCCAAATATGAACAGGCTCTGCTGGATGCACAGAGCAATAACCTGTATTTTATTATCACTTCGGTAGAGAGGGATATGAGAATTCAGGTGCAGGACAGCAATGGAGTAATCGTAACAGGGGTTCCTTTTACGATTCATGTTGGAGAATCAGGCAGCTACAGAGACCAGGACAAGGATGGAATCATTTATGTGAGTGATCTGATCGCAGGGGATTATGAAGTCACCATGGATGAGGTGGAAGGATACAAAGTTCCCTCTCCAACGATCATTCGGGTAAAGGATAAAGTGGAATACCTGCCGATTGAGGATATTGCGCTTCTGATCAAGACAGAGGAAGATATCATTGCGGAGCAGGAAGACACCGGGAAAAAGGACGCCCTGGATGATGCAGATGCAACGGAAATAAAAGATATTCAGGATCTTGGAGAAGCCGGGCAGATGGGGATCGATGTTTCCAAATATAACGGTGACATTGACTGGGATAAAGTGCGTAATGCAGGTATTCGATATGCCATTATTCGTGCCGGATACCGCGGATCGTCCACAGGAGCTTTGGTAGAGGATCCTTATTTCAGAAAGAATATAGAAGGCGCGTTGGCCTCAGGCCTGAAGGTAGGAGTGTATTTCTTTACCCAGGCTGTCAATGAAGTGGAAGCGGTGGAAGAAGCCAGTATGGTACTTTCCCTGTGCGAAGGATACCGGGTCGAATATCCGATCTTTATTGATACAGAAGGGGCAGGCGGCAATGGAAGGGCGGACGGACTGGACATATCTACCAGAACGGAGGTATGCCGGGCGTTCTGCGAGACGATTGAAGGAGCCGGATACAGCAGTGGCGTATATGCCAGCAGAAACTGGCTGAATAAGAATTTATCTCTGGCACAGCTGGAAAATTATATGACCTGGCTGGCAGAATACAGGGAAACACCACAATATGGTGGACGATATCAATTTTGGCAGTACACATCTTCCGGCAGTGTGGATGGTATAAACGGAAGAGTGGATCTGGATATCAGCTATTTGGCATACTAAGTAAGGAGCATAGGAATTCATGGGTAAAATTACAGTAGAAACATGTGAAATTGAAGGACTTAAAATTATTACTCCCAGCGTGTTTGGGGATTCCAGAGGATACTTTATGGAAACCTACAATTACAACGATTATAAAGAAGCCGGGATTGACCAGGTTTTTGTTCAGGATAACCAGTCCGCATCCAAAAAAGGTGTACTTCGGGGACTTCATTTCCAGATTGATTTTCCACAGGATAAACTGGTAAGGGTCATCAAAGGAGAAGTCTTTGATGTGGCAGTAGATCTGAGAAAAGGCTCTGCCACTTATGGAAAATGGCATGGAGAGATTTTGTCTGAGGAAAATAAAAAGCAGTTTTTTATTCCGAAAAACTTTGCACATGGTTTTCTGGTGCTTTCTGATTATGCAGAATTCTGTTATAAATGTACCGATTTTTATCACCCCGGAGATGAAGGCGGGCTCTTCTATGGAGATCCTGAAATCGGTGTAAAATGGCCGATTCCGGAAGGCATGGAGCTGATCATGTCGGAGAAGGATACAAAGTGGGGCGGCCTTACAGAGTTTACAAAGAAGTATAGAGCGTAGGAAGGAACAGGCATGTTCAAGTTGAATAAAATCTCGAAGCGGACAGGAATTACCATGTTCTGTGTGGCAGCATTTATCATGGCACTTATCATTGTGCTTCATCATAATCCGTGGGCTGATCCACATGAAGAGCTTGTGAAAAAGGTCATCGCATGTGCAATTATTATAATTTCCTGTGTTGTGTTCATTTTATTATATGATAAGGTTACCGTGCTTCCGGTGGAATTATATGAAAACAGAAGACTAATCTGGAAACTGGCGAAAAATGATTTTAAGAAAAGATTTGCCGGATCTTATCTGGGCTTTATCTGGGCCATGGTGCAGCCGGTGGTGACGGTTGCCATGTACTGGTTTGTATTTGACAACTTTTTTGGACAAAAAGCGCAGCTTTTATCCGGAGGCATACAGATGCCCTATGTGCTTTACTTGACAGCGGGTCTGGTGCCCTGGTTCTATTTTTCTGAAGCACTGACCAATGGAACAACAGCCCTTTTGGAATACAATTATCTGGTAAAAAAAGTGGTTTTTAAGATCAGTATTTTACCGATCATTAAGATTATAGCAGCAACATTTATACATGTTTTCTTTGTGGTAGTCTTGCTGGTGGTTGCGATTCTGTATGGATGTTATCCGACGATTTATACGATTCAGGTGGTTTATTACAGCTTTTGTCTGTTCGTATTTGTTCTCGGATTGTCCTATACCACTTGTGCGGTTGTTGTCTTTTTCCGGGATCTGACTCAGATCATCAATATTCTGCTTCAGGTCGGAATGTGGGCAACTCCGATTTTATGGAATATCAACATGATAGCGGACAAACCACTTTTAACAAGCATTATCAAACTGAATCCGCTGGTTTATATTGTAAACGGTTATCGAAGTGCGATCTGCGAAAGGGAATGGTTCTTTGCTGATTTCTATTCTACCATGTATTTCTGGATCTTTACGGTGGTAGTTTTTGGCATCGGAGCATTGATTTTCAAACGACTTAAAGTACATTTCGCGGATGTTATGTAATATGCCTGAAATGGCATTTGCCGGATGTGATACGGAATAATTGAAAACGCAGCGTGAAGCGATGAGGGAGACCTGCTTTGGATAATAAGAATGTGGCGATTTCTGTAAAAGGAGTCGAAAAAATCTATAAACTGTATAACAAACCTTCTGACCGGGTAAAAGAAGCACTGGGCCTTACAAGGAAAAAGAAGCATACAGATCATTATGCGCTGAAGGGTGTGGATTTTGACATCCATCAGGGCGAATGTGTGGGGATCATCGGAACCAATGGCTCCGGTAAATCAACGATTCTGAAGATTATTACCGGTGTGCTGCATCCCAGTAAGGGCGAAGTCACGGTAAATGGACGTATTTCCGCACTGTTGGAGCTCGGCGCCGGATTCAATATGGAATATAACGGAATCGAAAACATTTACTTAAATGGAACCATGATCGGCTTTTCAGAGAAAGAAATCGATGAGAAACTGCAGGATATTCTGGATTTTGCAGATATCGGGGAATATGTTTATCAGCCGGTAAAAACCTATTCCAGCGGTATGTTTGTGCGACTGGCCTTTGCGGTAGCCATTAATATTGAACCGGAAATCCTGATCGTAGATGAAGCTCTTTCTGTGGGGGATGTTTTCTTCCAGGCAAAATGTTACCACAAGTTTGAAGAGTTCAAAGAAATGGGTAAGACCATTGTATTTGTAAGCCATGATCTGAGCAGCATCAGCAAATATTGTGATCGGGTAATCCTTCTGAATAAGGGTAAAAAACTGGGAGAAGGTTCTCCGAAAGAGATGATCGACACCTATAAGAGAGTATTGGTGGGCCAGTATGAGCTTCCGGACGAAAATCAGGAGCGGATGAATCTGTTAAATGATGAGGAAATCCGTAGCAAAGCTGCGGGAAAAGACAAAACGATGAATCCGGATGCCCTGGAATATGGCAGTAAAAAGGCGGAAATTGAGGAATATTTCCTGACGGATAAAAATGGAACGAAGACTACAGCAGTTATAAAAGGGCAGGAGTATACACTTCATATGAAAGTGAAGTTTATAGAAGACTGTCCGGCGCCTATTTTTGCTTATACAATCAAAAATATCCGTGGAACGGAGATTACAGGAACCAATACCATGGTGGAAAAAGCGTTTTTGGAGCCTGTAAAAGCCGGAACAACGCTGGAAATTCAGTTTCAGCAGAGTATGACCCTGCAGGGTGGGGAATATCTGCTTTCTCTGGGAGTAACCGGATATGAAGGCGATGATTTTACGGTATATCATCGATTGTATGATGTGCTGAATATGACGGTTATCTCGGATAAAAACACGGTGGGATTCTTTGATCCGGAATCCAGGATTACTGTAAGTGAACTGAAAAGCGTAAGGATCGAAAGAAACAGCAAAGAGAAAGACAATGATTATAAAAACGATAATCAGAAAGACGACAATCATAAAGCTGGTAAAGAGGACAAAGTGATACCTTACCGCGCAAATGCGTAAGGGGAAAGTAAGACTGCATGGAAGAAAGAGTAATAGAGCAGATTGGAAAAATAAATCTGGATTTAACACATTATCCCGGGGAAGACTTCTATTGCGATGGGGCAATAGAGGATGAACTTCTGCGGATTACAAGAGATTATTCCGGAGTGGAGTATGCCCGGATTATCGAAGAAAGTCATAATTGGGAAATCTTATATCATTTGTCTGCGCAGAGAGAGAATATCGTAGAGTGGCTGCCGATCAAAAAGGATATGAAGGTTTTGGAAGTGGGATCCGGATGCGGTGCCATAACAGGAGCTCTTGCCAGGAAAGCAGGATCAGTTACCTGCATCGATCTTTCAAAGAAAAGAAGCATGATCAATGCTTATCGACATATGGATTGTGACAATGTGACCATCCATGTGGGCAATTTCCAGGATGTAGAGCCGGATCTTCCACAGGATTATGATTATATCTGCCTGATTGGTGTGTTTGAATATGGGCAGGCTTATATAGGCTCCGACAGACCTTATGAGGGATTTCTGGAAATCCTTAAGAAGCATATGAAGAAAAATGGCCATATCGCCATAGCGATAGAGAATAAATTTGGATTAAAGTATTGGGCAGGATGCAAAGAAGACCATCTCGGCACTTACTTTTCCGGTTTGGAAGGATATCCCGACGGGGGAGTGGTAAGAACCTTTACCAGATATGGACTGGAACAGATTTTCAGTAGCTGTGGAGTGGAAAATTATTCCTTTTACT
>JBJENT010000115.1:0-2868 GCA_051880335.1 Lachnospiraceae bacterium | reverse complement strand
TATTAAAGTAATATTTTTGTTCGTATGCGCTTGCACCGCACAATACGATTCTTTCCTGTTCCACGCCTGTCACCTCATTATCTCAGAATACTTATTCATAAATGCATATCCCAGATTATGTATATCCACAATGATACATATCTGCAACTATACATATCCATAAAGGCCTCTGACAGAAACCTCCCCGGAATAAACCTTTTCTATAGTCCCGTCTGCCTTTTCCACTAAAAGATTCCCCTGATCATCAATGCCTCTTGCGAATCCATCATAGCTTCCTTTCGGATCCAGCACACGTACCTCATGATTTCGATTCACAAGACATTGGTTATAGGTTTCTGACAATTCACTCAGGTCTTCTTTCTGCAGAAACGTTTCATAATTCTGCTCAAACCTGTTCATCACAGCCGCTATGAGTCCTGCCCTGGGAATCCGCTTTCCTGTTTCCAGAAAAAGACTGGTAGCCATATCTCTTATTTCCTCCGGAAATGTCTGTCCACGCTCCGGCTCCGGCAGGTCTGCTCCGTTATTTACATTGATTCCCACACCGATGACCAGATATTGAATATAATCCAGCTCAGCTGACATCTCTGTCAGTATTCCACATACTTTTTTCCCGTTTACCACAATATCATTGGGCCATTTTATGGATGCATCCAGTCCGGTCACTTCCCGGATGGCCTGTGCCACAGACAGTCCCATGACCAGCGTCAGCATAGAAGCTCTGTCCGGCATAAAATCCGGTCTGCAGACAATCGACATGGCAATCGTCGTTCCAGCTGATGACTGCCAGCTTCGTCCACGCCTTCCTTTTCCGCCGGTCTGCATATCAGCCACTACCAGTGTTCCGTGAGGATCTCCCTGTTCTGCAAATCCTTTCGCATCGGTATTGGTGGAACCGGTTTCCGGATAATAGTACAGCTTACTGCCTGCCCAACGGGTGTACAGCCGGCTTTTAATCTCATACTCATCCATGATATCAGGACTGCTGACCAGTTTATATCCCTTGTTCTGCACTGCTTCAATGACATAACCTTCTTCTTTCAGATTTTTCATGACTTTCCAGACAGCGGTACGGGATACCCCAAACCGGTTGCACAGCTCCTGCCCTGATATATAATCTTCCCTATTTCTTAAAAGAGTCAAAATTTCCGTTTTCATACTTCGCTTTCATTCCGGCTGTTATTCCGGTACTCATTACTCTGCTTTTTTATTACTCTACTATTCCATTATTCCGGTATTTCACTAAGTCCCAGTGTTGCTGCGATCACTGCTTTGATGGTATGCATGCGGTTCTCTGCTTCGTCAAAAACAACAGACGCCGGCGATTCAAATACTTCATCTGTCACTTCCAGCTCTGTAAAGCCGAATTTCTCACCCTGCTCTTTTCCGATCTTTGTATTCAGATCATGGAATGCCGGCAGACAGTGCATAAAGACAGCCTGTTTTCCTGCATTGTCCATAATTTTCTGATTCACCTGATATGGCATCAGTACTTTGATACGCTCAGCCCAGGCTTCATCCGGCTCTCCCATGGATACCCAGACATCGGTGTAGATAATATCTGCGCCTTTTGTACCCTTCATGGCATCCTCTTCCAGAGTAACGCTGCCACCGGTCTGCGCTGCGATTTTTTTACATTCTTCCACCAGCTCCGGTGCCGGGAAAAATTCCTTTGTGGTGCAGGCTGTAAAGTGCATTCCCATCTTCGCACAGGCTACCATAAGAGAATTGCCCATATTGTAACGGGCATCACCCATATAAGTCATCTTCAGCCCCTTGGTATATCCGAAATGTTCCTGAATGGTCAAAAGATCCGCCAGCATCTGTGTAGGATGGAATTCATTGGTAAGGCCATTCCATACCGGAACACCTGCATATTTTGCCAGTTCCTCTACGATTTCCTGCCCGTAACCACGATACTCGATTCCTTCATACATGCGTCCCAGTACTCTTGCAGTATCTTCAATGCTTTCCTTTTTGCCGATCTGGGAACCGGTCGGGTCCAGATATGTAGTTCCCATTCCCAGGTCATGGGCGGCCACCTCAAAAGAGCAGCGAGTTCTAGTAGATGTTTTTTCAAAAATCAGAGCAATGTTTTTGCCCCTGAAATAATCCACCGGTTCCCCTTTTTTCTTTTTTGTTTTCAGAGCTGCTGCCAGATCCAGAAGATACTGTATCTCCTCCGGTGTGTAATCAAGCAGTTTCAAAAAATGTCTTCCCTTTAAATCCATAATATGACTCCCCTGTATTCTCCTCAAAATTCCAAAGAGTATGCATGAAGCATACTCTTTGACTTATTTGTCTCTATTTTCCTGTATTTATTATCGGTACCTTTAAATCGATACGGATTCTTTTATGCTTATTTATTTTTCAGAACTTCTGTTACAGAAGATGCAAGTCCTGCTATTCCCTGAATCTCAGATGGAATAATAATCTTTGTAGCCTGGCCTTCTGCAGCTTTTGCAAATGCTTCCAGACTCTTTAATTTCAGAACTGCTTCATCAGCGCCTGCTTCTTTGATCATGCGAAGTCCGTCTGCTTCTGCCTGTTTTACTTTCATGATAGCTTCTGCCTGACCTTCTGCTTCACGGATCATTTTCTCTTTGGCTGCTTCTGCACGAAGAATAGCGGATGCCTTTTCTGCTTCTGCTTCCAGAATCGCTGCTTCCTTCTTACCTTCTGCAACGGTTACGCTTGCTTTCTTTTCACCTTCTGCACGGGTTACCGCTTCACGTCTTTCACGTTCTGCTTTCATCTGTCTTTCCATGGCATTCTGAATCTCTGCCGGAGGAATGATGTTCTTTAATTCTACACGGTTTACCTTAATACCCCATGGGTCCGTTGCTTCATCCAGGGATGCTCTCATCT
>JBJENT010000114.1:0-15792 GCA_051880335.1 Lachnospiraceae bacterium | reverse complement strand
CTCAATAGTACCGCCCATAATATCAATGATATTCTTTGCAATGGACATACCAAGACCGGTACCCTGTATCTTACTTACTGTGGATGTACGTTCCCTCTCAAAAGGGTTAAAAATACGTTCTGCGAACTCTCTGCTCATGCCAATACCGGTATCTTTTATCCGCAGTTCATAGCGTCCTTTTCCTTCCGGTGCACTATGCAGCTGGGATATCCGTACGGATACGGTACCGCCGGGAGCTGTAAATTTTATGGCATTGGACAACAGATTTAAAATGACCTGATTTAATCGTATTTTATCACAGTACACATCCTCATCCACCACATCTATGGTATCCATATACAGTTCCAGCTGCTTTGCATGTATCTGTCCACTGATAATCGTTTTCAGATCATGCAGAATATCAGAAAGATTTACCTCTGTCTCTTCCAGATGCAGCTTACCACTTTCAATCCGGCTCATATCAAGCACGTCATTGATAAGCGAAAGCAGATGATTTCCTGAAGAAAGTATTTTCGCCAGATAATCCTTTACCTTTTCATCGTTACCAACATTGGCACTTGCCAGAGTGGTAAAGCCGATAATGGCATTCATAGGAGTACGGATATCGTGGGACATATTGCTGAGGAATGTACTCTTGGCCCTGTTTGCACTCTCTGCGGCACTGACAGCATCTTCCAGTGCCTGATTGATCTTCTTATCTTTGGTTCGATCCGACATCACAAGGATATATTTTTTCTCATCCTGTATTTCACTGCAAAGGGCAATGACATGGAACCAGCGCTCCTCACCGGTCTTCTGGTGAATATATTCCCGATCCCACTCCATCTGCTGCCCCGGAACCATATCCAAAATCTGATCCCATATTTGAATGGTCTCCTCCGGCTTCAATAGCCGGTTCAGCTCATGGATATTCCCACGCGCCATTTTTTCCGTGATTCCCATCAGCTTTTCAATATTAGGACTGATATAATCCACACGAAGCTGCTCTGCATCCAGCATCAGGAAAACATCATCTACGTGAATCGACAACTTGGAAAACAATTCATCACGATACAGGATTTCTGTATCCTTCTTTTTCAGTTTCAGCTGATTTCGTCTGATTACAAACGCCAGCATCAGTAAAGCGATAGCAAGCGTAATTCCTGCCACCAGAAAGAGTGTGCTGTACTGAAGCTTATTCATACTGGCATTTACCGCACTGGCCGGTACCAGCCCAACCAACGTCCAGTCCTCAAAATCAGCCGCCTCATAAATCAGATAATAACCGGTGTCATCTAAGTGCACTAATGCTGCTCCCGATTTTCCCTGCTTCAGATCTGCCTGAAGCTTTCCGATTTCCTCACTGCTTAAATCAGAGTATTTTCGCAACATAGCTAGAAAATTATACACATCCTGCTGCTTTTCCGAGGCATTGTCCACTATCACCCGGCCATCCGAATGAATCACATAGCTGGTAGCGGTATTATCGAAAGCAGATATTTTCAATGCGCTCACAATGTCGGAATTGTTAAAGCCTACCGCTATGGCCTCATAATCAAATCCCTGATATGTCCCCCTGGCTGCAGGCGTCACAAATACCATAATCTGAGGCTGGCCCGGAACTACAGAATTGACTACCATGTCCTTCCCATGAAGAATCAGTTCCGGCAGTTCATCTTTTAAATCCAGATAGCCTGTTTCCCCACTGACTGTCCGATAATCGCCTCCCCGGCTGATAAAATAAAAATCGGTAAAACCGGTCTCCTCTTTTGCATGATTCACAAACTCTTCAATCTGTTTTTCATCTGAAACATCCTGCAGATAGTCCACCCATATGTGCATGTTGGTCCAGCTCTTTTCTACAAAATTATGTAAAGAGCGATTGGACTGATGGAATATCTCAGTCAGATGTGAAACGCTTTCTGTATAAATCGTCTGCGATACAAAAAAGTAATAACGGATACTAAATACGGAAATTGCAATCAGCAATATAACTGCGACAAAGACAGTTCTCAGACGTTTTTTCATCAAATAATTTCTCCTTCCCGTCAGGGGGTTCTTCGGAAGCATTAGTGTCCTTTTTCTTTCAATGTAATATAATTTTCCGGTTCTGCAATGGTGCCACCGTCTTTGATATAGGTGGTCCATTCTTCTTTTACACGTTTTTCTGACTTTTCAAATCCGGCATTACCATCTTCCAGAAGTGGAGCCATATAAGCTTCTGTATT
Organism: Lachnospiraceae bacterium; assembly: GCA_051880335.1. Lineage (GTDB taxonomy): Bacteria > Bacillota > Clostridia > Lachnospirales > Lachnospiraceae > 1XD8-76. The sequence goes on along the minus strand of JBJENT010000114.1, from coordinate 13,585 downwards.
CAGGCATGTGACCTGATAGATATCTTCGTCTTTGATTTCTTTTCCGTCTTTCTTTACCTTGATCAGGGTATAAAAACCATCTCCCTCCTGTACATCAATGGATATTCCACTGACAACCGGCAGGGATCCTCTGTTGAATGGGGTAAACCCATTTTCATCTTCTACACCTTCTACGTAGGAACGGACATATTCCTTCAGCTCACTTCCTGTCATTTCACGATGAAATGCCACCAGACTGTTTGGCATAATCATACCGCCGGCCAGTTTCTCTGTGTAATCTGCCTGAATCACGCTGCCGGTGAAACTATAGGCAGGTGCCATAAGCACATCGCTGCCATAAAAGCCACGCAGCGTATTTGCCATTGCAGAATAGGATTCATTTCCGCCTTTTTTATAGAATATATTGGAATATCCATGATCCATGGACAGTACAATTTCATCCTGGGTATCTTTTGGCTGTCTAAGCTGCTTGTCAAAAGCCTGATAAGCCTGCTCTGCATCATACTCGCCCTGTATCATCTTTGTGACAACATCCTTGGATACTGCAAAAAAGTCATTGGATGCAATACGGATATACATATGATTCTGCTGGATCAGTGGCCTTAGATTATCCAGATATGGGGATAATACAAGATTCACATTCTGATGATATGTAATCACATCTTCTCCGTTTGACAGAGTATTCTGAGCTCCTTCGGAAAGCATTACATCCAGTACCCGAAGTGCCTTTTCCTGACGCGTTTTATCCTTCTCAAGATCCTTGTTCAGAGCCACCTGGAATGCAGGATAAGTGAGCAGCCACTGCTCGCCACTTCGTCCAAAATAGGGAAGAAATACTGCTTCCACACCTTTCTCATTAAACATCACTGCTTTGGACCCTCCGGAACGGATCATGGCCACCTTTCCTTCTGTAAACATGTTGATAACCGGATCATAATCCAGTTCTACATCTTCCGGACGCAGATTTACATCCCGGATAAACTGTTCCATTCGTTCAAAGACTCCCGGCCATACCACATCATCCAAACCGGACTCTTCATCTGCAGGATCTTCATAGTTACTGCGCCACATGCTTCCTTCCATGGAAGTAATCTCCGGAATGGAAAGCCCCTGAAGCACTTCCATGCAGGTATAATCATACGCAAAATCGGCAGTAAATCCACGGATTCCCACCTCTTCAAAAGCCTGACATGCCGCTATCATACTATCGTAATCAGTAGGCAGCGGAATATTGTATTCATCAAACAGTGCTTTATTTGCAACAATACCGTCTGCTTCACCACAAATTGGAAGCCAGTTTACGGTTCCGTCTGTATTGGTAAAATCACCAATATAGGCTTCGTATACGGCACCTGCCTCCTCTGTTGTGGACAGATCCATCAGCTGGTCCTTCAACCCCACTGCATCATGACGGGAGAATCTGCGGGTCATAATAATATCAGGCAGTTCTCCATGCTCGTTCATAAATTTATAGAAATCAAGATCATTATTTCCAACAACAAATTCAATATTGACATCCGGGAGCTGTTCCTGAATATATGGCGCATAGCTGTTATATAAAACTGTACTCCATAAATAAACGGTAATCGTATCTGCTTTTTCCTTTTCTTTACCAGCTCCACAGCCTGACAATAACATAGCAGTCATCACTACAGTCAGAATTGCAGAAATAAACCTTATCCTGTTTCTTCCTTTCATTTGCCTTCCTTCCCTTGAAACGTATTCCCATCCATATAGGAATCATGCCCACCATTTATATCGTGTCAAAAATGCATACTTCAACAAAATATTTTATCATACTTACATATCCGAAGGCAAGAAAACAGGGATGGTTGCCAACGAACCATCCCCACTACACTACTCTCCAATACAATACCGGTAAAATTCCTCTTCCGGCACTGCCTGGGAAAAATAAAATCCCTGCAGATAATCACATCCGATTTTTATCAAATAGTTCTTCTGCTCTTCTGTTTCAACCCCTTCGACTACGGTTTTCATATGCATATCTCGAACCATACGGATGGTATTTTCCAGAATGATATCGGCTTTCTCGTTTTCCGCCGCTTTCCATAAAATACTTTTATCCAATTTCACAATGGAAAAAGGCATATCAAAAATATAGTTAAAGTTGGAATATCCTGTTCCGAAATCATCTATGGAAAACGTAAATCCCAGCTCTGTAAACTGTTTCATGGTGTTTTCCAGTACTTCAATACTGTTTGCCATGGCAGACTCTGTTATCTCAAGATTAATGCAGTTGCTGGAAATACTATATTTCTCAATAATACTGCAAAATCTTTTTACCAGATTCTCGCTCATGCACTGAACCGTCGACAGGTTCACTTCAATATACTCAATTCCAATTTTTTCCATCTGCTTTTCTTTGATAAACCTGCATACATTTTCAAATACAAATTCACCGATATCCACAATATATCCCTTTTTCTCCGCTAATGGAATAAACTCTTCCGGAGATATATATCCAAGCTCATCATCATACAGTCTGATCAGTGCCTCGGCCGATACCGTTCTATTTTCTTTTGCACTGTAAATAGGCTGATAAAAAACCTGAAAGCTTTTATTTGTGATTGCTTTCTCTATTGCACGTTCTACTGCGATTTCCCGCTTATAACCGTACACGTCTTCTTCTGCGAGGATTTTTCTTCCATTCTGCATACCGGATTCCTGTGCAGATGCATCTATAATCAGAAGCAGGTGTTCCAGTGTTTGTATATCCTTGGGAATGTGGGCACTCCATAACTGTATCTGAAACCGGATCATAAAACCATCCGATATCCAGGCTTCATTAAACTTTTTCAAAATGCAGTTCTGCATTTGCTGCATCGCTTCTTCATTATCACAAAGAACGGAAAAATGTCCGTTATCACAATAGTACACGGTGGCAGTAGAATCTACTTTTTTCAGCCATTCTCCGATTTTTCTCATAAATCCATTGATAGTGCCGATTCCCATTGTGGAGGTATAATAGCTTAAATTGGGCAGTTTTACCGTAACCGCAAAGTAATCTGTCTTATTTTTAATATACAAAGTATTATCATAAATAAAGGCCCGTCTGTTGTAGCAGGATGTAGTGTAATCCCTGATCTCGTCTTCGTTATCCACCGTAAACAAAACTCCCAGCAGACACAAACTCTCGATGCAAAGCTGCATAAGAATATGAGGAAATGCCATTTGGAAAGCCACTGCACACATGCTTGCTATTAAAAACGCGTATACCATTCCTTTTTTTGCTGTGGAAACACTTTTTCCGTATTTTTTTACCACAAAACAGCATAAACACAGGTATAGAAATGCGATGATATATAGTACATACATTCCCCAGCCATGGGAATATATTTTTTCCGCATCATAATAAAATACTTTATGGAGCAGGGGATTCAGGCATAAAAGAGACAGAACAATCAGATATGGAACAGCTGTTTTTAACCGAAACCATTTATCATTTCTGTTTTTATAATCCAGACCGGTCAGAGTGATGACATAACAGAAAAACAAATATGCCATGGCATTATGAATCGCCAGATACGCATAATTCAGCACATCCCTGATTGCATAAGAATAATCATCCACATAAGAATTGCCAACGGAACTTACGATATCAAAAAATGCTGCCAAAAAGGTGGCCACAAACATACCAAAAAGGATCTTGTTCTGCCGCTTTTGGATTCCCTTTTTGAACAACACAAAGATAATCGAGAATAGCGATATTAACATTGCACAAATGTCGTAATGTATATTGTAAATCATTGGTACTCTTCCCTTCTCATGCGAGATTCTATCCTACCAATATTCAACCACGAAACAAGATATCCCGCAAGAGCAAAGTGTGTGCACCCACTTCAGTCAGCTCAAGGCAGGCATGATACCTTTTTTAGCACAAGAAAGCGTGCCGGAGACACCTTGAGCCAACCGATATAACAGTAATGTTATTTTATTCCTCATTTTCATGATCATGGTGTTTCAGAGTTCTTATGGTTTTTGCCATCTGTTTCAGCGCCTGCTTCTCGCTTTCATCGAACTCCACACATATCTCATAAAATTCTTTATCTATAAATACAGAATAATCTGTTCTTTCCATTCCAAGAAGACAGTCCATGCTTACATCCAATGCATTCGATATTTTTAACAGTGTCTGCAGTTCCGGCATATTCTTTCTTTTTGGTATGTTATATATCGTGGAAGGCGGAATACCGCTTTCCTTTGCAAGCTTATTCATGGACCAGTTTTTTTGCTTCAATATGTCATTAATTATCACTAACAATTCATCTTTCGTCATATATAAGCTCACCTCTTGAAATCAGGTTTCTTCTTATATTGTAAAGTAAAGAATTGTAAAATTAAATTTTCGCATAAGAACAATACTTTTTATCTCATGCGAACATATTTATGGTTCCGTATCGGTTTTTCCGCAGGCTACTAAGCTAAATACCATCACAGTTGCCAAAAGCAGACTAATAAGCTTCATTATCGTCATTATCATTCTCCTTCGTTCTACGCATAGAAAAGAGCCCTGACAGAAAACAAACTGCCAAGGCTCTTGCCTTATACTATTCTGATACGGATTCTGATACTACTTTTGTTTCTTTTTTTAATCCCGGAAGAAAGGCACGCCACAGGAAAACACCTACGCATACAACCGCGAAAAGAATACCCCCGGGATATGCAATATTGGTGCTCAGTTTAAAGCCTTCCTCTGCATAGAGGATATAGGTGCAGCTCACCGCCGACATAAATGCAGCAGGGAGCGCTGCAATCAGGCTGGCCCAGGCACTGACATGACCTGCCAGATAAGTAGCACCTGCCCAGAGAGCAAGCATTGCCAGAGTCTGATTGGACCAGGAGAAATATCTCCATACCACCTGATAGTCAATCAGAGACACCAGATAGCCGATTCCCAGCAGCGGAATACTGAGGGCCAGACGTTTTTTGATATCCTTCTGATCGATTTTAAACCAGTCTGCAATTGTCAGTCTGGCACTACGGAATGCTGTATCCCCGGATGTAATTGGGCAGGCAATTACGCCAATCATGGCCAGAACACCGCCCACCGGTCCAAGAAGGCTCATGGACATATCATATACCGTTGAGGAATTGCCGCCTCCTACCTCCAGCAGACCGCCGGTTCCATGATAAAATGCAATACCGGCAGAAGCCCAGATCAGAGCAATTATGCCCTCCGAAACCATAGCTCCGTAGAAGATTTTCCGTCCGTCCCGCTCAGAAGTCATACAGCGGGCTATCATAGGAGACTGTGTGGCATGGAAACCGGAAATGGCACCGCAGGCCACTGTAATAAACATCAGAGGCCAGATGGGCTTTCCTTCCGGATGAAGGTTTTCCAGCGTCAGCTCCATCATAGGGCTGGTACCGCTGTTGAAAATAGTAGCTCCGGAAATACCTACAGCCATGATGATCAGGCAGATGCCAAATACCGGATACAGTTTTCCGATGATCTTATCAATGGGCAGTAACGTAGCCAGGAAATAGTAAATCAAAACCACAATGGTCCAAAATTTCACATTTAAAACATCGGGAGTCAGCTTCGCCAGCAGACCGGCAGGCCCTACCATAAATACGACGCCTACCATTACCAGCAGCACTACAGAAAATACCCGCATCACGTTCTTCATCACCGGGCCCAGATAAAGACCTACAATTTCAGAAATGCTGGCACCGTCATTGCGGATAGACAGCATTCCGCTGAGATAATCGTGCACTGCACCGGCAAAAATTGTGCCGAATACGATCCAGAGATATACACTGGGCCCCCAGATAGCTCCGGATAAAGCACCAAAAATCGGGCCCAGACCTGCAATATTCAGCAGCTGTATTAGAAATGCTTTCCAGGTTTTGATCGGAGTGTAATCCACTCCGTCGGGATGTAATACACTGGGAGTCTTTCTGTCATCCGGTTTAAATACCTTTTCCACAAATGCGCCATAGACAGCATATCCCGCAATCAAAATCGCAAGACTGACAAAAAACGATATCATACTCAAATCCTCCTTATTTTTCCAACGCAAAGAAAGCTTTTGCATACTATTTGCAAAAACCTGTTTTTTGTCTTTAAAGACACTATGAACTTAAACGCTAAAAATAAGTGGATTGCTACAGATACGTTGTGCAGTACAGATAGGAAATAATATTCTCCGTATAGGAGTGAAGTTTTTTTCTTCCATATCTGATAATAAGATGTGTGAATACCGAAAAAAAGCAGAGCAGAAGTAAACCACATACTACCGCATGTGATCTGATCATCATTCTGATAACACTATGCTGTCTTCCTGTACTGACCTGCGTAATTGTTTCCAGCTGTCTGCCGGACCACAGGCCTGCCGGCTCCACTTTTTCCCCACTCTCACAGATTTCAGAAGCGGTAAGCTGCCATTCTCCTTCCGTATTCAGGGAATTTCCCAATGTCTGAATGCCATTGGCCCTTCCGGATAACGCAGCCAGTTCCAAAGCCACCAGAAAAAACAGCGCACAGAATGATTTCACCCGGGATATTTTGCATTTTGAAAACCATTCTCTAATCTGCAAAATCTCTTCCTCCTGCATTTTTCCTCAAAACAGCATTGTGTAAAACTGTTACCTTTTTTATTATATGCGAAAGGAGGCGGGAATGCAATGCGCAAGCGGAAGCTAACATCAAAGATTTTCACCGGCAATAAACAACACGCCCAATGTTCCCGGTCCGCAATGACTGGAAATAACACTGCCGGCTCTTGTAACCAATATCTCGTCAAAATGATGCAGTTCTTCCAACTGCTTCCTTACTTCATCAATGATTGCAGCCTCACAACCGGAATGTGTGATAAATACTCTTTCAGGGCATGCACTTAGTAAAGCAGGCTTCAAGTCCTTTACATAATCACAAATGACTTTTTCCATTCTGCCTCGATACTTTTTCCCTGGCTGCATCTTCCCATCCATTACAGATATATATGGATGTAATTTCAGCGTACTTCCGGCCATTGCTGCCAGTCCACTACACCGCCCTCCACGGTATAAATATACCAGAGTATCCACCACAAAGCTTGCACGTACTCTTGGCCTGATCTGCAGTATTTTATCCACAATCTGCTTTGCAGTCATTCCCTGCTCTGCCATAATCGCTGCTTCGATGATCTGCAAACCAATACCGGTTGACAAATTGCCTGAATCGACCACAAACACTCTGCTCTCCACGCCTAATTCTCTGGCTGCCATGTTCACCACGTTGGCACAGGTAGACATCTGCTCAGAAATACAGAAACATACCACTTCCCGGGCCTGCGTAAGTAGTTTCTCCAGACATTCCTGTGCTTCCAGTGGTGATACAGCTGATGTTTTGGGCGTTGCCTTGTTTTCATCAGACCACCGGTATATTTCTTCCGGTGTAATATCTACACCATCCAGATATTCCTTTTCTCCCAGATGAACATGTAAAGAAAATGTGGTAATGTGATATTTTTCCAATAATTCTTTTGACAGGTCACAGGTACTGTCAGCAATGATCGATACTGTTTTCATAACAACCTCCAAACTAAAATCGTCTCAGATATGATTCTTTCCATTCTCCAAAAAACAACGTTCTCCACCAACCAAATCTTAACTGTTAATTCTTAACTGTTATTTCTTAATTGTTGGATCTTAATTGTTTTATGGTCTCAGAAATCTTCTTTAGTTCTTCCTGATCCAACTCGGGAAGTTTTTCCAGTTTATCCATAAATAATGTAAATGTATCATTTTCCTGTGTTTTTAGTTTTACCTGGTGATAGGTCACCACTGTACTCGTAATGATGGCTATCATGCCGATCGAATAAATGGAAAGTATGATGCTCAGCACTTTCCCGATTCTGGTCACTGCAACAAGTTCTCCAAAACCAATGGTAGTCACCAGTTCAAAACAGTACCAAAGGGCGGATCCATAGGTTGTAAATACGGTTTCATGCCTGTATATCACAAAAGCAAATGCAAAGAACACCAACAGATATACGCCCAAAACTTCAAAAAAATGTGTTCTCTTTAAAACTAACCAAAGTGTCTTTCTATTCTTCCTCATGTTTTTTCCTCCTTGTTACCTGACCGGCAAGTACCGCTGCAAGAAAGATCCACAAACCCATCTGAACCGGGAAACACAGAAACAAAAGACAGGTAACTGCCAGAGGTTTTTTCATTGACACGCTTAAAGTGGCGGCTGTGGTGATCGCGGTTGCAAAGGTTGCGTGGGCCGCATCCATTGGAAATACCATCAGAGAGATACCATATCCCAGGCAGACAGCCGAAAAGATGAGTGGGAAAAAGTGTCCCCCTTTCAGCCCCATCTGAATACACATATTGGTCATCAATACTTTCAGAAAAGCGATTCCTATCATTGCAATGGGTGCGTATTTTGCATAATCCGTAATCAGCACCGACATCTGACTTTCCCCGGAAAACTGAACCACCGGAAGCCATGCAACAATAAGGCCCAGAACCAGCCCCGCCAGAACTTCGCCGATCACTGCAGGTGTTTTTACATACAGTTTTTCAAACCATTTTTCTGATTTTTCAAAAAAAAGACCAAGTATTATGCCACTGATGATATAGATGATGATCATTGCCAGATCCCATTTATCAGGCTGTACTTTTTCAAAGCTTGGGAATCCTTCCGAAACCTTTCCAAAAAGATGATTGAATAAAGTCAGAATTCCAAGTGAAGATACAATGGAAATACCGTATATAAGTAGCTTTGAATCAGAATCCTTATTTTCCTGATCCTCCGGGGAAGACATATCCTCATTTTCGACAGCGGTGAAAAAACCAAAAAGCGGTGAAGCGAAAAGGGCTGACAAGGAAACAGCCATACCAACTTTTGAATATAGATTCGCGTTCTTCTTTGCAAATTTGAGATTATCATTAACCCAGCAGCCCAGGGCAACAATCACTCCTACCATACCTGCTTCCGGGCCTACACTGCAGCCCATAATGAGTGGAAGGATAGCCCCGATCAGAATAACAGCCATTCTCTTGTATGGATAAGTTCCGGTCTTCTTTACCACCCCGATCACTGTTTTCATTGTTTGTGGATAGTCTCCGAAGCACTTTCGGAATAAACCGATCACGACACCACCTATGGTACATACCGCGATGGGATACCAGATTGGAGAATTCATTGCGTTCGGCAGCCTGTCCCATAAAAGTTCTGTTCCGAATTGGATAATCTTCAAAAAAATCCACAAAACAGCTCCGGAAAATGCGCCCAGAATGGCGCAAAATAGTATCAGTTCCAATTTGTTTGATAGTTCCTTTTTCATAGAATGATTATTCCCCTTTTTCGTTAGCGTTTTTATCATTTTAGTAAAATCGCTAACGTTACTCTATACCACAACCTTATTAAAACAATTCATGAAGTCATTTAATTCCATTGCAAAGCATCCCTGTGTAGAAGTAGTATTCCCGATTTTCTGTGGTTTTTTCTCCTTGTTGTACTCTGTTCCGGAGGTCATATATGGATCTCTTAAAATGATACAGTGTTTTCCGTCATCTATCTGCGAAACAGCCAACACCTGATAGCTGTGATTCATATGTAATCCTCTGTCTTCAAGCGCCTCTTTTCGTGCCTTATCTGCGCCATCTTCCCGCCGGATGCAGGACACAAGGACAACCTCCCCGGAGCTCAATTTATCTGCAAAATCCACTGCCACGTTCATGGCTCCCTCTGTGTATTTATCAGAAAACAGCTCTGTATTTAAACCGACCTTTGTCAGCAGATATTGTTCCGCATAATCCCTGTCTTCGTTCTTTATGAAGGCCTGACCGGTTGCATATTCCATAACCTGTACCAGGGTAGGATAAAAGGTACCGTATTTCTTTCTGCACTCCCTGACAGCCTGATCCATGTTTCTTCTTACTTCTTCCGGATTCTGGGATAAGGCATCATCCAGAGCCTCGTTATAAATCTCAGATATCGTGTGATCCTCATAGAAAATGTCATCCATACGGGAAAAGGTAAGTCTCTCCATGATAAAAGCCAGTTCATTGGGGGCACCATCATATCTCCCTTCTCCATATCGGGCAGCATACGCTTTTTCTATCAATCTAACCCAGAGAGAAGCCTGATCTTCACCACCGATTCCCACCAGTTCAGGAAGTGTCTTTTTCACCTTTACATAAACTTCTTCCTTTTCATCCTGATTGTCCATATCGCGCTCATAGAAGCGTACTGTAACTGTTCCATCCTGGTTGTCCACAATGGCATCTCTGATTTGATTCGCTGAACTGTAAGCAATAGATGACAACGCAATTCTCAAGTTAGGGATACCCTTATCCATATCCTTTACATCACCCGCAACGGGTGGGTGAACAAAAAGCACACTGTCCTTCTTGCTTACCCAGGAATAGAGCCTTTTATAATAAGGATTTTCCGTTGTTTCCAGGTTTTCAGCAATTTCTTCCGGAACCTGAAGTTTTCCACCGGCAATTCTGCGAATATCCTGCATTTTTTCATCCAGGTCGTTTTGCTCCATGGAACTTAAGGGTGCGTCAAATCCGCCGGGCAAAACTTTGTTCGTATATTCCCTGCCCCCATTCAACGCTTTCCTGAGCACTGCCTGCTGTGCTTCTGCAGACAGATCTGTTTTATCGAAAGAATCAAAATATTTTAAAAATGGAGAATAGGCATCTTTTGTTATGCTGCTATAACGATAGTTGGTCCAGCTCAGTTGCCGGATCGACATATAATAATTACTATCTGCTCCCTCATAAACCTGTTGCATGCTGTCGCGGATTTCACTCAATTCTGTATCTTCCGCATGACTCACCCTTTCCGCAATATCCTGTACGGTAGCCGTATTGGTATAAACTCCACCTTCAATGAAAGTGATTTCTTTCATCTTATCGGCTCCATGAACGGCCCCCGGTGTAAATCTTTTCTGAAGAGCCTCATCTATTCTTTCCACCCTGTGTGCCTCTTCCCACTTGGCAGCAACTCTGAACTCCTGAAGACGCAATGCCACCTCCCTGCATCTCACAATCTTAGCGTTGAATGGAGACCCATATAAATATATGGAAACTTCATCAACCTGTATCTCGCTATTGTATTGTGTTGCATACTCAGGATCAGAAATCAGATCCATTCTGACTTCGTAATATTCCATAAGCAGCTTTACCAACTCCAGCTTTTCCCTGCTGATAAAAGGATTTTCCAGGATTGCATTATGTCGCAGCATGGCACTAAGTTGCAGCATTCTCGGAGCTGCCTTTATGACCTTGCTGTCTGTGGATAGATCAATCCCTGATAAATCCAGTGCATTAAATATCTGGGCAAATTCCTTTTGATTCAACTGTTCCGCTGCGCTCTGAAATTTTTGATAAACAGCCGCTTTGTTCTCCTGTAATTGAACTGCCGCCTCCATATTTAATCTTTTTGTTCTCAGATCAGAACCAAACACATGAGATCTGAACTTTCTCTTTGTTCCGCCCATGCTCTTTTTTTCGCCTTCACTTCTATTCACAGAAAGCTCCAGCCTTGCATCACCGATAAATTTATAGTTTGAGAAATTCTCCAGCATTCTCCTCTTGATATTCTGTGCATCTTGATTCAGCTCATTATTTGCATTTACCACTTCGTGTGGATTTTCTCCCACCGCATGGTTAAGTAATGCGTTCTCAGCTGTAAATAGTTGTTCATCAATCTTTAAATCCGTTTGTTTCACAAAATCCTGTGTTCTATTCTGGTCTATCAATCCCATTACTTCCATAGTAATCTCCCCTGCTAATATGCAATATATCTCGAAACAATGTGATTTTCTTCCACAGCCTTCCCGTCTGTGATCTTACTGATCATTGCTGCTGCATCTACGTGTATTGCTCTTGCAAAGAGCTTCGTTTCCTCTTTGCAGACGGATGAAAGCTTTTCAAAGCATGTATGAAACATTCCCATCAGTTCTTTTACATAGGCTTTATCCGGAATACCTAAGGCTTCTATGGTATAGTTCTCACCGGACCTGGAAAGAAAAATAGCCGCACAGATTTTACCTTTGCTTTTTGCCACAAAGCTAAGCTCCTGGCACAAAGAAGATCTTTCTTTTACAGACAGATTGCCAAATATCATTTTTGCCTGTTCAAACTCTTCTTCTGAAAGTTCCGCTAAAGAAATCATATCTGCTTCCGTTGCAACAGGCTCTTTTACCTGATCCGATAAATCCTGCAGTGTAAAAGAATAGAGTACCTCCAGACTGTCACCCAGAACCGCATCCTGTTCTTCCAAAAATGCATCCAGATCAGCACATTCTTCTCTGTCGTAAGAAAAAATCACACTGTCAACGCCACTGTGAAAAGCCAGCTCATTCCAAATTTTCAAAAGCTCAGAGCCTGCCCCCTTTCTTCTGTACTCCGGAGCAACATAAAAATCCAAAACATCTGCATAGGTTCCATACAACTTTACTGCCATAATCCCTGCTGCAAGGTCATAGCTTTCCCCATTCTCATCACTGCCCCCTTCCACAGAGACACCCAGGACAATATCTGCATTATCCAAAATGCTTTGATCCGTCAAGCCCGCAAAAGCCTTTCCTGCCTGTTTCTCTATAATTCCTACCTTCATTTGTTCCCCTTTCCCATTCAAAGATTATATTTATAAAACAACCAATCTTTCATGACTACTTCTTTCCGGTGTTCCTCATCCATAAATTTCAGCAATGCCTCTGTCATTCCTTCTTTATAAATACGGATAAACAGCTTTTTCGAGGTGTCTATTTCATCCTTGTTGCTGTGCCCAATCACAGAAATAAGATAAGGAATGATATATGGTTGATTCAATTTTTTATCTACATAACATCCGTCAATCAGAAAATCTCCGCTCTCCAGCTTCCTAGCCATAACAGCCGCCTTTATCTCCCCATTATCCAGATAAAATCTGCTGTACCTGGGATGGTATTCAGAAAAGCTTATGTAAAACTTTGTTTCTGCATTCTTCTTCCAGAATGCACTAAGCGGTGCGGCGAAATAATCTTGTATGGTGACAATCTTGTTCTCTACTTTGGATGCAATCTCATATACCTTGTCCAAACTTTTTCCCTGAAAAGAACCCTGTCTGCAGATCATAAGCGAAGCATTACCACAGTCTGTTTCCATTCCCAGATTAGATAAAATACTCACATATCTGTCCTTTTCCTCTTTTTCCACGGCCTCTTTCATTTCAATTGTTTGTACTGCAATCTGCCGAAACTGATCCATGGCATAATCAAACAATTCTTTGGCATACAGGTTTTCTTTCTCTTTATCCCGAACAGAAATATGAAGGAAGTTCATAACCGAAAATCGACTACCATCGGGTGAAAAGACAGCGATTCCCAAAAGATTTTCCAGCCCCTTTCCCCCGTTTTCGGATTCCATCCCAAATATGAAAAGATTTATGGTATCTTTGTATTTTTCCGGCAGAAAGCCTGCCTGAATAAGTTCTAAATTTGAATAATCATGTATGATTCTGCAACCCATACCAAATCCCCTAACATTTCTACACATCAAAACCACATTGGGGTCAGCCCTAATGTCATTCATTTAAGGTTTTACTCCCAATATTGTAAAATTTCAAAAAAAT
>JBJENT010000113.1:0-15832 GCA_051880335.1 Lachnospiraceae bacterium | reverse complement strand
ATCTTTAACCACCCGCATAGCAGGTGGTTTATTTGTTTCCTACTCATTTTTCGGAACAACGAAAAACTCGCTTAACGGAAACAGGGCCTTGCCCTAACAAAAATAGGCAGCCATCATCTGGCTGCCTTCTCCCATCCACCGGCAATTCTTTCTCTCAGTTCACTTAAAGGTTTCAGTCCTGATAAAGCGTCATAGGCGGCTACGCAGCATGCTCCTGTGGCAGTCGCCAGCTGTACACACTCTTCTGGTGTACTTCCTTCTAACATTGCTGTCAGGAACGCTGCAATACTGGTATCTCCAGCACCGGTTCCGGATAACACCGCATCCGGCTTATAGGATTTTTCAAAGCCTTCTTTATCTGCCCATACGGAAGCATCCAATCCCAGTCTTGGTGCGATACTTTCCAGCTTATCCCGGGTTGCGGTTCGATAGTACATTCCCGGCACTCCGCATTTTAATAATAAAACTTTACAGCCTAATTCCATACACTGATCTGCAAGGGGCCTTATATCCTTATCAAGGTCAAGTATCTCTGTGATATCCCCGCCTTTTGCTCTTTCCTGCCAGCTTTCAAACCTTTCTCTATCCAGCATATAGCAGACTTCCTCTATGCTGGGCACAAAGAAATCAACGTAGGGAATCACTTTTGTAAGGAGGGCTTTCCAATCCACTTTCCCTGCTTCTGAATCTGGGTCTACTGCTGCCAGATCCATAGAGGTCGCACAGCCCGCTTCTCTTGCTTTTTTCATCAGCCTAAGAAGTTCTTCTCCCTCATTTTGATACATAGTGGCCATAATCGGCGGATAGCCAAAGTGAAAAAGTGCTGTATCCTCTAATTCCTCCAAATCAACCTCTGATGTTCTGAAGGTATCATTCGCTCCCGGACAATGTAAGAAAACACGATCAATTCCCGGCACTGCGACAACAACAGTATAGGAAGTTGCTTCACCCTCTGCACGAATCATAGCTTCTCCTGCATCATAACGATCCATGATGCTGCAAACCATATCACCAAATGCATCTTTTCCCACTTTTCCCATGAGTTTCACACTGGCGCCCAGTATTTTCATTGCCAGTCCCGTATTGGCTACTACACCACCTGTAGAAACAGATGCTGCATTCATCTGTACCAATTTACCCGGCATCATGACTTCTGAAATAGATTTTTTCTTTCCAGGCGGAAATACGGGTGTAATATCCAAACAAATGTGTCCTGCTACAATTACTTTTTTACTCATTTTGCCTCCCTGAAAAAGTATTCCCACTCACCTTACTGAATTTTAAATCCACATGACATACAGAATCTTGTTCCCGGTGCCACTGCGTTTCCACAGGATGGGCAGAACGAAACATTTCCGGGTGCCTGTGTTGGAGCAAGTGCCGGTGCGGGCGCACCACATCTGGCACAGAATTTCACTCCCGGTGCAAGAGGTGCACCGCAATTTCTACATGCATTTCCGGCTGGCTGCCTCATCTGCGGTGCCTGAGCCATCTGTGGCTGTGGCACGCCTTGCGGACCAGATGCCATCTGCACCGGTCCTCCTACTCCGCCCATATTTGAAGTAACATAATTTTTATATTCGATCACATCTTCCTGTCCGGACAATAACTGGATCAGCTGAATACCTTTCACATATTCCTCTACCAGATTAACGAAAATCATGGCCCGTTCATGTTCCATTGTGGTCACTTCAGCAAAGAAAGAAGCATTATTTGAGGTTTGAATTTCAAAACCGTTTCCTTTTTCATTTACTTCAACCTGATAAATATCCTTAATCTGAACAGACAACTGATTCTGGTTGTTGTTCTTCATATGAATACCGTTTAATCCGATACCCAGTCCATTCTTTTCCAGCCCCAGGCCTAAAATAGATCTGTCAAAGTACCAGATCATTTCCTTTTCACCCACGATGCCCAGTCCGGCACGCAGTTTCATCTCTGTATTTCCCCAGTTCTCATTTCTTCTGGATTTTACCGATGAAGCCGGAAGTCCAATAACAGCTGCTTTTTCAAAATATCCGTTTAAGAATATATTGGCGATCTTATCCGCTGTCAGTTCATATGTTTTTCCACTCACAGCAAAGGATTCCGGATCAAAATTATCAACATGCGGATAATCCGGTTGATAAGCTGCCATAATCGCCGGATTATTCATATTCATCAGAAATTCATTCAATGCAAGAACCAGCTGCTGCAGGTTTTTCTTTCCCATGGCTCCCGGAAATGCTACAGAAACACCATTACGCAGATTTAGTCCCAGGGCATCCAGCAAGAGCTTCTTGGTCATAGCAAAGGAATGGATGTCTCCCACATTAAAGCCTCTGATTTCATTACCCTCTTTGTAAAACAGGATTTTTCTTGTCATCGCTATGTAAGGAGTTCCTGTCAGGATAAACAGCGGAATATCCTGTGTATCATTGTATTTTGTATTGGTATAAAACTGTGCCAGTTCTACTTTATAATCCGGTGATATTCCCGGGATTTTCACATGATTTTGTTCTACCGCATATTTATCCATAAGACCTTTTAAGTATTTGGCCATTACACTTACGCCTGTGAGTGCTATAGCATGCTCTCTCGCTTTCAGACGTTCCTGATACAGTGCCTGACTGCGCTGGGAAACGCCCATCTGTCCGGACTGTGCCATACACATCTGTACTGTCTGAAGGTCCATTGCATCAAAGTTATTGCCCAGAGCAAGCAGGCTGAGCATATCCAGTTCAAATCTTCTGTCTGCTATTTTTTCTTCTGCCAGAATGGTAAGACGCTTATCGTACTCCATCATATTCAGCCGGTTACTCAGTTCATCCAGCTGCTGTGCATCACAGGTAGAAACAGAAGAAGTCAGATTTTCAACAAATTCCAGCTGCGCTTTTTCAAAATACTTCCGAGTCTTTACATAAAAAGCTTTTGTAAACTTTTTATTATAAGCATCGCCTTCCAGCATACTCAGAATATTAGCCAGTTCGTCAATCGGTTTTTCTCCCAGATTACTGGTCAGTTCACTCAGATCTTCAAAATCCAGTTCTTCGTTTCTTTTGCCGATTCTGGCATAAAATTTCTGCTTCAGTTCAATCCGGCAGTCTTCTCCATCGACCAGGGCTTTTATATCATTTGTTCTGTCTCTTCCGGCCTGATCCAGTTCACTGCAATATGCTTCCATATTCTGCACATGCAGATATTCAATCTTTGCATCTATGCTGCGGAGATATTTGGAATAGTTCCGTTCCTGATATCCACTGCTTTTTACAAGTACTTTCAGGTCCTGCAATTCCGCAATGGTGGAAGTATCCATATTCTGGCAAAGTGTCTTTAAAGCCTCGTCCTCTGCCTGATCCATCTGCCTTTGTATCAGTGCCTTTCTCTGCTGTGCTTTTGTGCGAAGAGCATTGGCTGTCATCGGTGAATAATGACTCAGATTAAGCTCGCTGATAATATCGTCCAGCTCCTCCATCTTTGCATTTTCAATCCGGGTTTCATAACCTGCCTTTTCTTCCTGTTCCGCAGCATTCATTGCCGCAAGAAGTGCCGGTCTGTACGGAGCTGCCAGTGCCGGAGGCAGAGTCTTTGCCGCCTCGTTCCTGCTCCATAATTCCCAGAAACTTTTTCCGGTTAAATCCGTACAGAATTCTGCAAATTCAGCTTCTGCCTGGATCATATTGTCTTTCTCTTCTACACTTCGAAACACAATTCCCTTGTAAGTTCTCTCCATCTGACCCATCATTTCCGGATCCATTCTCTGTTCTTCGTCAGCCATATTCAGTCACCCCTCTGTTGTACTTTTACATTTTTATCTGCTTACGTCTCTTTTTCTATCTCTTCTGTCACAAACCGGAATCCAGATTCAAATTGCATCCCAGTTCCAGTTTGGTCCCAGATTTTCCTCTTTATAATGCTTTCTGCAAAGAGCAACATATTTATCGTTTGCTCCCAGACAAATCTGTTCTCCGGTCTTAATGATCTGCCCCTGTTCATTTAATCTGGTGTTGCAGGACGCCCCCTGTCCACACCAGCAAACCGTTTTTATCTCTTCGATCACATCGGCCCATGCAAGCAGCCAGATGGAACCCTCAAAAGGTTCCCTCCGAAAATCGGTTCGAAGTCCATAACATATGACCGGAATATTCAGTTCATCTACCACCTGTACAAAAAAGGCAATGTCCTCTTTCTTACAAAACTGTGCCTCATCTACAATCACGCAGTCATACTGCCGGATCTCTGCTTCGTCCATCTGAACAAAGTCTTCCACAAAATGGCATTTTTTCTGCAATCCCATTCTGCTTTTAATCACGCCTTCCCCATCCCTGTTATCCAGTCTGGGTTTTAAAAGCAGTGCCTTTTTACCACGTTCATAATAATTGTATTCTACCATCAGGGCATTGGCAGTTTTAGAACTGCCCATTGCCCCATGTCTGAAATAAAGCTTTGCCATATCTGATATCCATTCTGATCAACTTAATATTTCTATGGTTACACTGCTTCCCAGTGCCTTTAACTTAATATTGCGATGGTTGCACTGGTTCCCAGTCTGTTTGCTCCGGCCTGAACCATCTTTTCTGCAGTAGCTTTATCCCGGATTCCACCGGAAGCTTTTACTCCCAGCTCCGCCCCTACTGCCTTTCTCATCAGCGCTACATCCTCCGGTGTTGCTCCGCCTGTGGAAAAGCCTGTGGATGTCTTCACAAAATCAGCTCCTGCTTCTTTGGACAGTTCACATGCCTTTACTTTTTCCCCATCTGTCAACAGGCAGGTTTCGATGATAACCTTCAGATGTGCTTTCCCGCATGCGGCTTTTACCGCTTTGATATCCTCTAAAACCACATCGTAGCTTTTCTCTTTTAATGCACCCACATTGATCACCATATCGATCTCTTCTGCACCATCTTCTACTGCGATCTGAGTCTCCGCAGCTTTTGCCTTTGTACTCATCTGGCCTAAGGGGAACCCCACAACCGTACATGTCATAACACCACTGCCGGAAAGCTTTTCCGCAACAAATTTAGTATAGTACGAGTTCACACAGACTGATGCGAATTTATACTGAAGCGCTTCGTCACAGATTTTTTCTACCTGTGCTTTTGTAGCATCTGCCTTTAATAAAGTATGGTCAAACATATTGGCTTGTAACATGATACATTTCCTTCTTTCTTAAAAATCATTTCCTGAGTCTTCTTTTTCCAATTAAACAGATCAGTCAATCTTGTTATACTGCTTTCTCTCAGACTCTTCCGGTTTTATACTGCTCTCTTTTTTATCTTGCTCCCTTATCATATGGAATACCTTCTGCTTTAGGTGCTCTGGATTTTTTGGATGTAAATGCCAGAACGATCAGGGAAATCACATATGGAAGCATATTGTATACACCACTTGGTATGTTCAGATTTACCAGGAAATCAAATCCGAAATATACATTGGACAATGCCCGGAAGAATCCAAACAAAATCGCTGCCAGTGCGATATTCTGAGGTTTCCATTTACCAAAGATCATAACAGCCAGTGCCAGGAAACCAAAGCCTGCTACACCGTACTCAAACTTCCATTCCGATACACCTGTAGTAATATAACAGATACCGCCCAGACCGCCTAATGCACCGGAAATCAGGACGCCGATCCAGCGCATTTTATATACGTTAATACCAACCGAATCTGCTGCCTGAGGATGCTCACCACATGCCATCAGCCTGAGTCCCAGCTTTGTTTTATATAAAACAATATAGGAAGCGACTAAAACAACCACTGCTATAGCCATAAACCAGCTGAACTCAAAATCTCCGATATTTACTATGAATGCTTTCTTTTCCTCAATGTACTGTACTACGGAAGAATGATCATCCGGATTACTGAGGGTATTGATGGATTTTACAATAACCGTTGCCAGAGATGCACCCAGAATGTTCATGGCAGTACCGATCAGGGTCTGATCCGCTTTAAAGTGAATGGCTGCTACACCAAGCAGCAGAGAATACACCATACCGATTGCCATGCTTACCGCGATGGTAAATACAACGATCAGCAATGCGGAAGTGTCAGAAGGAAGATACTTCATTGTAAGGGCACCACCCATAGCCCCCATTACCATGATTCCTTCCAGACCCAGGTTGATCACACCGGAATGCTCCGAAAAGCAGCCGCCCAGTGCAACCAGAGAAAGAATACAGGCAAAAAGAATTGTATATTGAACCAGCAATAACATTACTTGTTACCTCCTTTCTCATTGGTTTCTGCATCAGGAACCTGCTTATCAGATGCTTCTGTATTGGAATTTTCCATAGCTTTTTCTTCTGCTTTTTTCAGTCTGGAATCCATAACGTATTTCATGAATCCAACAAAACCGCAAAGATAAATGATCAGTGCTGAGATCAGTTCCGAAATCTGTGCACAGTATACATTCAGATCCACATGAGAACCGCCATCTGTAATATGCTGAATAAAGAACGAAGAAAAAATGGCGCCGATTGGATTAAGACCACCCAGAAATGCTGCTGCAATTCCGTTGAATCCCATGGCCGGAACCGATGCAATGGTTACCTGCCACTGCTCCATATCCGTCTGATACATAAAGGAACCTGCCAGGCCGGCTAAGATACCACTGCATACCAGTGATAAGATAATATTTCTTTTTTCTGCCATACCACAGTATTTTGCAGCATGTTTATTAAATCCGGTTGCTTTCAGTTCATATCCCAATTTGGTTTTTTCCAGAACCACCCATACGATCAGGGCAAACAGAATCGCCAGGGGAATGGCGATTCCCACATACTGATTCTTTCCAAATACACTTTTCAGTCCAAGAGATGGTAATATAGCTGCTTTCCCACCGGCCTTCAGTGCATAGGTATAAGCACTGGCAGCATCCTTGGCCTGAACCAGTACCATATTGGTAAAATACAGGCCGATCCAGTTCAGCATGATACCGGAAATAACCTCATTTACATTACAGTATGCTTTCAGTATGCCTGTCACTGCACCAAATATACCACCTGCTACAGCGGCAAGGAGCAGACAGGGAATCCAGCTGAGATGTAATACCAGTGCTCCGTATAAGCATGCACAGGATCCTATCACATACTGGCCTGCAGCACCGATATTAAACAGACCTACTTTATATGCAAAAATAATGGATAAGGAACACATCAGCAGTGGCGCTGTTTTGGTAAGTGTATTCCCCAGATATTTCATCTGCATGGATTTTTTACTATATCCCAGGAAGTTCTTTGCCACTGCAACAATGGCTTCTCCTGCGCCACTTGGTTCAATGATAAGAAGCACGATATATCCGATCAGCATACCCAGAATGATACAAACAAGGGATGCCAGGAAGGATTGTACTCCACTGTTTTTTAATATTTTTTTCATCGCATAAACCCTTTCTTCACACCTGTTTTACATTCGCTTTGCACCGGACATATAAAGTCCCAGTTCTTCCTGTGTTGTCTTCTTCGGGTCGAACTCACCAACGATCTCTCCTTCATACATTACAAGAATTCTATCCGGAACATCCATTACTTCATCCAGTTCCAAAGATACCAGAAGCACTGCTTTTCCGGCATCTCTCTGTGCTATCAACTGTTTATGGATAAATTCGATCGCTCCAACATCCAGACCTCTTGTGGGCTGAACAGCTACTAAAAGTTCCGGATCTTTATCTAATTCTCTGGCAATGATCGCTTTCTGCTGGTTACCGCCGGACATGCTTCTGGCTATTGTGGAAGGGCCCTGCCCGGACCTTATATCAAACTCTCCGATCAGTTTCTCCGCATATTCCCGAATATTTTTTCTTTTCAAAAATCCGGCTTTATCGGTAAACTCCGGTTCAAAATATCTCTGCAGTACCAGATTGTCTTCCAATGTATAGTCCAGCACCAGGCCATGTTTGTGCCGGTCTTCCGGAATATGGCTCATTCCTTTCACATTTCTCTGCCGGATAGTAGCTTTTGTAATATCTTCATCGCAAAGAGTGATCTTGCCTCCTGCAAGAGGCTCCAGCCCGGTCAATCCGTGAACGAACTCTGTCTGTCCGTTTCCATCGATTCCGGCAATACATACGATCTCACCTGCACGCACTTTTAATGAAACATTCTTTACTGCATTATTTTTATGCAGCTTGGATGCCACTGTCATATTCTCAATGGAAAGGATTTCTTTTCCCGGCGTGCTCTCTTTCTTATCCACATGGAACGATACATTTCGTCCTACCATGAGTGCAGACAGCTCTTCCATGGTTGTATTTGCTGTCTCTACCGTTCCCACATATTTTCCCTTTCGAAGAACGCTGCAGCGATCTGCGACTTCCATGATTTCAGCTAATTTATGGGAAATGAACAGAATGCTCTTGCCCTCTGCTGCCAGATTCCTCATGATCTGCATCAGTTCTTTGATTTCCTGTGGAGTAAGCACAGCTGTAGGCTCATCGAAAATCAGGATCTCATTATCCCGGTAAAGCATTTTCAGGATTTCAGTACGCTGCTGCATACCAACGGTAATGTCTTCGATCAGCGCATCCGGATCAATCTGAAGATTATATCGATCGGACAGTTCCATTACTTTTTTCCTGGCCTCTGATTTTTGCAGAAAGCCGGCCTTATTGGGTTCCACGCCCAGGATAATATTATCCAGGACAGAGAAGCACTCTACCAGTTTAAAGTGCTGATGAACCATCCCAATCCCCAAATCGTTTGCATCGTTGGGATTATTGATTTTTACTTCTTTCCCATCTTTTTTAATGGTACCTTCTTCCGGCTGATACAGCCCGAACAACACACTCATAAGTGTGGATTTTCCGGCACCATTTTCTCCAAGAAGCGCATGAATTTCACCCTTTTTTAATTGCAATGATATATTATCGTTTGCAATAATTCCGGGGAATCTTTTGGTAATATTCAACATTTCTATTGCATATGTCTGTTCCACCTTTTGTAACTCCTCTCCGTTTTGCTTTTACACGTTATCCCACATTGTGAAGCACATTCTATAGTCCAGTTTAACACCGAACCCTCCCCTTTGTAAACCAAAGAAAATGGGCTGCCGCTTTGCGAATTTACATTCACAAAAGCGACAGCCCCTTTTTCTGTTTTACAAGCCTCTACTTATTTTAAGTTGCCTAAGTCGTTTACTTTAACAGCAGATACTGCAGGCATTGCTGCGATATCATTAGAAACGGTTACTTTACCGGAGAACATATCAGCAACCAGTGCTTTGTAATCATCCTGTGTAAAGCCATCGCTCCACTGTGTGGATTCCATAGGAATCTGTACATAGTTTGCAGTTGGATCATCACCGGAGATCAGACCAAGTGTTGTAATATTTCCGGCATAGTTAGCCCAGTTACCATTTACGATAACATCTGTTAATGTATCATATGTTGTAGGATACAGACCTTTCATAGCAGATGTAACTGTCATACCTTCGCCATATGCACTATCAATTGTGCCGGCCTGGTCAACGTCAACACCGATTACCTTGCCATCTACCTTAGCTGCTGCTTCTGCTGCAGATGTGAAGATACGACCACCACATGCAAATACAACTTCTGTGCCAGCCTGGTACCATGTGTCCATTGCTGCTGTGATATCAGCATCACCGTAGAACTGGTTACCATATGCATAGTTGATCTCTACATCGCTAAGACCAAGTTCTGCTGCTGCTGCATCAGCGCCCTGTACAAAACCGAAACCATAACGGATAACTGCAGGAACTGCCATACCACCAAGGAAACCAAGCTTCTTGTAGCCAAGTTTAACAGCTGCATAACCTGCCATGTAACCCGGAAGTTCTTCCTGGTAAATAGCACAGTATACATTATCCATATGGCAGTAGTCTTCTACGTTCCAGTTTGCCGGGATGTAGTCATATGTTTCGCCTGCTGCTGCAACACCTGCTTCCAGAATATCACCTGCTGAAACGTCAATTGCGATAAACTTGATATCTTCATATGCTTCAGATACTTCTACTAAAGTACCACCGAAAGCATAACCTGGCATAACGATTACGTTAAAGCCTTCATCAATAGCCTGTTCTACAGAAGCTACACGTTCTGCAGTAGAGTCACCTGCCGGTTTGAAGTATTTGAAGTCAATACCCTGTTCTTCACAGAATGCTTTACAAGCTTCGTATGTTGTCTGGTTAAAGGACTGGTCTGTGATATCGCCGTAGTCTGTGATCATTGCTACTGCATATTCAGAAACATCAGCTGCTTCTGCAGCTTCTTCTGTGTCTGCAGCTTCTTCTGTGTCTTCTGCTTCTGCAGTTTCTGTAGTTGTGCTTTCAGCTGATTCTTCTGTGCTGCTTCCGCAGGCTACTAAAGAAAGTGCCATAGCGCCAACTAACATGAGAGATACTAATTTCTTCATCATAATAATTTGCTCCTCCATTTTTGATAGAATTCCCTGTTTTACAGGATTAGTATTTCAGTTTCATCGCCTAGTATAACGGATTGTTACATTCTTTTCAAGGATGCTTTCCATAATATTTCACGCATTTTACTGGAAAATATGTAAGAAATTCATAAAAGGGAGCCTGCTCTTTTCAAACAGACTCCCACTTCTCTTCTTTTTATCATTCATACTTTGAACATGTAACTTAGAAAGTCACCTCACCATCATGTGCCAGAAGAGATACTGCATGTACACCTTCCAGATCATGAATCTCGCCAACCAAAGCTTTTTCATCTTTTACACGAAGTTCCACTACCATATCAAGTTGATCTGCAGAAAGATTTCTGGATTTTACTCTGTAATATGTGCTGTATCCTTCTACAATATCCAGAATATCATCTTCCGCTTCCAGACTCTGTGCATTCACCACCAGAATCTTCGGTGCTTTTGCAACCGGCATTTTATCCAGTGCAAATATAACGATGGTCACAAAAACGCTGAGAATAACTGCAATCACATAAAGTCTTGCACCACATATAATACCTACACTGATGGACCAGAATAAGAAGACCAGATCCATTGGGTCTTTAATGGCAGTTCTGAAACGAACAATAGATAATGCACCGACCATACCAAGGGAAACAACGATACTGGACTGAATCGTCAGAATGATCCCGGCTGTAATAAGTGCAAGTGCTGCCAAAGAAATATTAAATGTCTTGCTGTAAAATGTTTTTCTTGTTAACACTCTGTAAATGAAAAAAATGTATAACGCCAAAACAGTTGTAATAAGTAAAATCAGGAAAATTTCCTGCGGTGTTACATCAGCAGATGTAATGGATTCTAAAAATGATTTCTTTAAAATGTCTTTCGTGCTCACGCTGGTTACTCCTTATTCTTTATTCTTTCTTTTTCTTTGTTCCTTAAATATTGCTGTATTTTCTGCATAAATAATATTTGGAATAGGTTGTCCTGTTAAGGCTTTCCAATTCTGCACTTTTGTAGATATAATCCGGAAGAAATTGATCGTATTTTACTTCCAGAACGTGAGTCCCCGTAGGCATGATCGGTCTTTTTGCCATGTTTTTTTCAAAAAAATGATCATAATCCACAGAAGAACTGATATTTCGATCGAACGTAATTCTGACATTTCCCTGGGTGCAGACAAAAACCGTTCGTTCGTAATCCACAATCACCTTTGGTCTTAAAAGCTTTGTGTTATACGCTTCTGCAAACCGGTTCCAGACAGGTTCCTCACCACTTTCCAGGCTGGTAATTTTCCCGGATAGAATTCCATCACAGATTTCTTTCGAAATACTGCATGCATCCTTCTGCGTCATCCCACAAATCTTTTTCTTATTTTCCAGTGTGATTCTCTCAGCACTGTTATTGTAAATACGGATTCTGTATTTCTCTCTCGGGTCCGTACCGTTCTCGTTTTCATAATATCCCGTATCGTGATAATCATCGAAATAAACACTGCGGATCCGATACCTGCCCTGCCCGTCTGCATGGGTATCATATTTCATCACACCGGCCAGGCGGCTCTGAAGACAGGCAAGCTGTGCCTCCGTACATATGTACTTAAATTCATGACGAAAGTTTTTCTTTTCCAAAACTTCTATTTTCCTCACTCATTATCCTGAACTGCATGTAAAAACATTGTAAATTATTCACAACAATTTAACTTTTATATTATGCAATTACACTTACTTTGTCAACCGGACAATCCCCTTTTTTCCAGCTTGTATTCTTTAATTTTCCATGTATTTCCTTCTGAATTTCCCACCTTTTCCCTTTCAAAACTTTTTTAACTTTTCCATAGTTCTTCCGGCTCTCATTGATGTCCCAATTATCGGACACCTATTGATTTATTCTGTAATTGTCCAACAGGAACAGAGGTTTCAAACAAAGACCATCGGACAAAAATCACAATACAAAACCAGAAACAATATAACAGGAGGTCACACTATGAAAGGATATATCATCGACACAGGATACATGGGGCTGGTAAATGGAAAATATATGCTATTTGCTTCAGAAGAAGAATACCGGGATTATCTGGACTCGTAAAATGTTTTTCCAAATACATCCAGCTGGTATATGGAGTCCTCTCCCTGCAGATCCGGTATGGTAACAGACTGCACAATCGTGCCGGAAGTATTTGTCAGATACAACGTCTCTCCTTCTTTTAAATTGAACTGGAATCTGCTTTGATATGCTGCTTCTTCACTTTGGTTCTTCAATCCATAGATTGTACAGGTTTCACCTGCTGCCAGAGTGACATCCGGCAGAGCACTTTTGTTTAATTCTTCCGGGTCGTCCGAAACAAAACAGCCCTTCAGATTTATATCATGGTCTGTAGGGTTGTACAATACGATACGATCGTCTGAACCCTTGGAAGAAACGGAATAGATTACCGGATGTTCCAGACTTCCGTCCTGTACCTCGATGCGGATCTCCAGCCGGTCTGTTCCCTGTAAAAGCTCCAGAAGCTCCTCTCCTGATAACTGCAGGCTTTCTCCGGCATATTTGCGTCCATTGATGTAAAACTCCGGATATCCGTGTCCAATATCAGCTGCTGCCTCCAGCCTTAATCCACATTCCCCATAATACATTCCCTCAAAACCATTCTCCACATCCTTTAGCGTGTTCACAGACAAAGAAACGGTCTCCGGTTTATCGACTTCCACATGATAGGGTGTAAATACCGGAAAGTCTGTCTGGATAAAGGTATGCACATAATCCGGCCTGTTTTCTGCGAATTCCAGCAGCACCTCCATTTCCTCTGCCACGGTTTCCATGGATACCGTATCGTCCGGCTTATCCGACTCCTGCAGAAAATGAGACAATTCGTTCTGTCTCATGGCATCCAGCTCCGACAATGTTGCAGCCACATTTTCATAGTCAAAAGAACTGTTCATCAAATCGCACAGCGTATTCACAAAATAACCCCTGCAATCCTCTCGTCCCATCAGTTTAGAGAAAAGCGGGGACTGGGCGTTGTTTGATAAAATCGCTATATTATCTTCCTCATAAGAATAACTGGTGTACTGGTCGTTTAAATAAAAGGAATAATCCGTGTCAAAAAGAATATACCGGTATCTTCCGTCAAAAATCGTACCTTCCATATAGGAATCTGTATCCGATACATAACGATATGCTTTTACGTTATTGTAGGGCCAGTCTTTATTACCTGCATATAATTCCAATGCGTAATACTGTAAATAATTTTCTACATCAATCAGCTTATCCAGTTCTGCATATACTTCATCATCTGACAGTTCTGCTTCGCAGAAAGTGTCATAAATCCCCTGATAATCCTCTGTATATTCCTGCAGCTCTGACTGTTTCTCTTCATCTTTATCTTCCACCACCGTGGTTTCAAATTCATTTAATGCAAGTGTGACAAAATCTCCGTTGGTATATCCATACATATTTTCCAGATAACCACTCTGAAACGGTTCCCGGACCCAATAAAATCCCTGATACTGCCCATTGATAAATACCGCGGCCGGTATATCGGTATAGGCAAAAGGATACCCATACTGTTTTGCCAGCGACTGAATCAACGTGTCTCTGATAAAGGCATGGTTAAAATCATCTCCACTGTTTCGAAACAGCAACCGGTTATTCCGGTCTAAAATCGTCCCGTCACTTTCCCTACGAATATCCAGGAAAAGTGTAACATGAAAGGTTCCGTTTTCATCATATATTTTCCTCGGAAAGAGCTGGAAAGATTTCTGATTTTTGCCACGGGTATAATTTCCGGCAATACGGATTCCGCAGTTCTGGGATAAAAGATCCGTTCCGTCCGCATCAAAGATTTGCACCGTCACTTCCCTTTCCCCTTCTTCTCCGCGCAGATTATAATTCGCCGGATCCTTCACCCGGATCTCTTCCAGGTCCGGATTTTCCTCGATAAACTCCTGACGCAGCCTTCCTTCCACAAAAATACCTTCGTCATAACCAAAAAGTGCTTCTTCATCCCCTGTAATACTGACAACCATGGTATCGAATCGTTTCGTCAGTTCCGGTCCTGTAACATAAGTGTAGGTATACACCGGGGAAGCTTCCTCTTTCAGGTAAAGTACAAATTTCAGGGTATAAACCGTTATTTTATCCTGGCAGGGCAGGATAATCGGTTCCTCATACAAAACGGCATTCACAGATTCTCTGGAAGGCATGCTTCCATCTTCGGTATAATACACTTCTGCATTTTTCGGCACTTTAATTTCTATGGAAATATCTTCTTCATAAAACCCGGAAGGATTATTTATATCAAAATAAGCGTTAGATGCAGTCACTTCTTCGCTTTGTTTCCGAAAAGCAATCACACCTATCGCTGTTAAGATCACTGTGATAAATAATAAAATACTCAGGTATAATTTATTTCTCATGGTCGTAACGTTCTTTTTGTCTTTTTTAATATATTCCTAAACTTTTCATAAATTGTAAATACCATTTTTTATTTTTCTTTCATGCTTACGTCACAATTTGCTCACATTTCTTTCCTATAATCATACTCATAAGATATCTTAATGAAAAAGCCCTGCGGCACCAAGTGCATCGATGCTATCCTGTCGTTGGGCGCCAAACAACTACTCTGACATTTGTCAGGTTTAAAATATATCCCTTCTAACACAAAAAAGCTCCGAAAGGAGCTTTTTTGTATGCTGTTCTTATCTTTTCTCACCTGTAAACATTCTGAAATCTGTTTAATAGTATCGATATTGGAATACCCGTTCCCGTTTCTGTATCTTTTCCGCCAATGTGCCATAGCACAGTGGATAAACAAAAGCTGCTAATACCATGGCTGCAACCACATCGATTACAGAATGCTGCTTGATCAGCATCGTAGACATAATAATACTTACGCCGATCAACATAAGGATTCCGGTCACTACTTTACTTTTTCTGACTTTCTCATTTTTCCACAGGGCAATCATGACTCCAATGGAGTTATACACATGAATGCTGGGGAGAACATTGGTTGAAGTGTCTGCCAGATAGAGCAGCCTGATCATCCTTGTAAAAACATCCCCGCCGCTAAGAGTCCGCGGTCTCAGCATAATACCATTTGGATACACTGCTGATATGATCAAAAAGGCTGTCATCCCAATCACCAGAAACCAGTTCAGCCTGTGCCCTTCCTCCTGATCTTCCTGCATATCCAAAAACAGTACGGTCAATGGAACATATAAAAACCATGAAAAATATGGTATTACAAAATATTTGCAAAACGGAATCATTTTATCGATTCCGGATGCATATACGGTACACTCTGTCCTTCGATTTTCCAAAGTCTGGAAAGCGAACAGATACACGATCAAATATAAGCACATCCAAATAAGTGCCTTGTGTTTTTGGCAAAATGCCTTCATTTTCATCACCTGTTTATATCTTTTCTCTGATATCTTTCCCGAAATATCTTCCCAATGATATTTCCCATGATATCT
>JBJENT010000112.1:0-2930 GCA_051880335.1 Lachnospiraceae bacterium | reverse complement strand
GTTTGATTCCTGTTATAAACAGCCGATTCCCAAATATATCAGAACCCTTGGCGTTGTAACCGCACAGACCGGTGCAGCAATCCGGGATATTATTAATATTGCATCCAGAAGAAATCCCTATGTTCAGATCATATTGTATCCGGCCATTGTGCAGGGAGAGACAGCTGCTCCAAGTATTGTAAATGGTATTCACGCTTTGGAACATCTGGGAGTGGATGTGATCATTGTGGGGCGAGGCGGCGGTTCCCTGGAGGATTTATGGGCCTTTAACGAAGAAATGGTAGCTCAGGCAATCTTTGACTGCAGGGTGCCGGTTATTTCAGCAGTAGGCCATGAAACCGATACGACCATTTCAGACTATGTTGCGGATCTGAGAGCTCCCACACCATCTGCGGCAGCAGAGCTGGCAGTTGCGGATATTCAGGAGGTATTTCATTCCTTAGCCGGATACCGGGAATATATGACCAGGAGTGTTTTGCGAAGGCTGAAACAGGCTTCCCTGGAACTGGATAATCGAAAGGCAAAACTGAATTACTTAAGTCCGGCATACCGAATCCGGGAGATGCAGACCCGTGCCATGCATCTGGAAGAAAAGCTGGAAGCTGCTATGGAGAAGAAACTTCAGATGGAGCGTCAAAAGCTGGCACTGTATGTGCAGCGGATGAAAGGGGTTTCTCCACTGGACAAACTAAACCAGGGCTATTCTTATACTGCAACGGAGGAAGGAAAGACCTTTTCTTCGGTAAAACAGCTTAGAGAGGGAGAACTGGTGATCATATATGTGAAGGATGGTCATGCCACTGCAAAGATACAGGACATTACAGCGCGTAAAACGGGAAAGGAAATATAGCATGAGCGGAGAAGCAGAAGAAAAAGAACTGACTCTGGAAGAAAGCTTTGAAAAACTGGACAGGATCATTGAAAATTTGGAATCTCCTGAAATTTCACTGGAGGACTCCTTTCAGGTGTATAGGCAGGGAATGGAGCTGTTAAAGCATTGCAGTGAAACCATTGACAGAGTGGAAAAGAAGGTTCTGAAACTGAATGAAAGCGGAGAACTGGAGGAATTATAATCATGGAGTTTGAAAAGCAGTTGAAACAAAAAGTAGAGGAAATAGAAGCCATTCTGGAAGAGTATCTTCCGGAAGAGACCGGATTTCAGAAAACACTTTTTGAAGCGATGAATTATAGCGTCCGTGCCGGTGGAAAAAGGCTCAGACCGATGCTTATGATGGAAACCTTTCGAATGTTTGGCGGAACAGGGGACATCATTAAGCCTTTTCTGGCAGCCCAGGAAATGATACACACCTATTCTCTGGTACATGATGATCTTCCGGCCATGGATAATGATCTGTACCGCAGAGGCCGCAAGACGACCCATGCAGTGTATGGGGAAGCCATGGCAATACTGGCAGGAGACGGGCTGCTGAATTATGCATTTGAAACAGCCTGTAAAGCTTTTGATATGGAACCGGGAAATCCGGCGGTAGGTAAAGCAATAAAAATCCTGTCTGAAAAAGCCGGATGCTATGGAATGATCGGTGGGCAGACTGCAGATGTGGAGGCAGAAAAACGACAGCTGGAAATCGATGAAGAAAAGCTGATGTTTATCCACCAGCATAAAACAGCGGCGCTTATCCAGTCATCCCTTATGATTGGAGCAGTACTGGCCGGTGCAGAAAAAGAAGAAGTGGAAGCGCTGGAAAAAGCAGGCTATGATATAGGCATTGCATTCCAGATCCAGGACGATATTCTGGACATTACCAGTTCGCTGGAGGTGCTGGGTAAACCGGTGGGAAGCGATGAAAAAAATCATAAATTAACCTATGTATCCGCACATGGACTGGAACAATCCCGAAGGGATGTGGAAAGATTATCTCAGGAAGCAGTGACGATTTTACAGTCCTTCCGGAACCGTAATCTGTTCCTGGAACAACTGGTCCTTACACTTATTACCAGGGAAAAATAATATGTATCTAGAAAAAATCAAACAGACCAACGACATAAAGAAAATAGAAAAAGAGCATTTGGATGAGCTGGCACAGGAAATCCGCGATTTCCTGATTGAGAAAATTTCTGTAACAGGCGGTCATCTGGGGTCCAATCTTGGCTGCGTGGAGCTTACCATGGCTCTCCATCTGGCACTGGATCTGCCCAAAGACAAAATCGTCTGGGACGTGGGACATCAGGCTTATACCCATAAGCTTTTAACAGGCAGGGTAGAAGGCTTTGATACCTTGAGAAAATATGGTGGAATGAGCGGATTCCCAAAACGGAAAGAAAGCAACTGTGACTGTTTTGATACCGGACACAGTTCCACTTCTATTTCTGCAGGGCTTGGCCTGGTGCAGGCCAGAGATCTGCGCCATGAAGATTTCACAGTGGTTTCCGTCATCGGAGATGGTGCCCTGACCGGAGGCATGGCTTACGAGGCTCTGAATAATGCTGCAAAACTGGAAAAGAATTTTATTGTGATCCTGAATGATAACAATATGTCGATTTCAGAAAATGTGGGCGGAATGTCAAAATATTTAAATTCCATCCGAACCACAGAAAACTATCTGGATCTGAAGGATACGGTTTATAATGCACTGATTGGACTGCGCCACGGGGAAACCATGGTAAAAAGTATCCGGAAAGTGAAAAACAACGTAAAGCATATGGTGATTCCGGGCATGTATTTTGAAGATCTTGGAATTACATATATGGGCCCGGTAGAAGGACATGATATTCAGAAACTGGTGCGTTTTATTCAGGAAGCGAAAAAAGTAAAAGGACCGGTACTGGTGCATGTGAAGACCCAGAAGGGAAAAGGGTATGTACCGGCAGAGAAACATCCTGCCCGTTTCCACGGAGCAGAACCTTTCGAAATAGAGACCGGACTGCCGGCAAACCCCAGAACCAAGGCAAATTATACCGATATTTTTTCT
>JBJENT010000111.1:0-16158 GCA_051880335.1 Lachnospiraceae bacterium | reverse complement strand
AATTTTTTTGAAATTTTACAATATTGGGAGTAAAACCTTAAATGAATGACATTAGAGGTGTTCCCAATGAGAAATTATTTGAGCCTTGCCGGAATTCAATCCAAGACCCGTCGCAGACAGAACAGAATGACTATTTTCTGCATTGTTCTTGCAGTTTTCCTGGTGACAGGGGTATTTACCATGGCGGATATGGGTGCCCGTATGGAATACGCAAGACAGATAAAGAAAAATGGGGAATGGCATATCATGCTGAAAAACTGTTCTGAGGAGGAAATGGCATCGATAAAAGCAGAGCAGGGAATCCATGCGGCAGTCAGATATGATGTGCTTAACTATGGTCTGGAGAACGACTACTTTATTGGAAATAAAAAAGTCGCAATAACAGGAACTGAACCGGAAATTCAGGAAATCATACCAGGATTAAAACTGGTGGGAGAAATGCCGAAAGGTCCAGAGAAAATAACGCTTTCTTCCAATGCACAGTCTCTTTTTCAGATCGACATGGGAGATGAAGTGACTTTGCAGACACCGGGAGGAAATTTTACTTACAAAGTCTCAGGATTCGTTCAGGATGATTCCTGGAATCTTGCCCATGATGGACTGAGTGCAGTGATCAGTATGGAAGCCTTTGAAGATTTGTGTAAAACAAATGGGGTAGAAATGCAGACTGTACAGTACATTAAATTTGAAAAAAACCGGGAAGTGAAGAAGAACATAAAAATGCTGCAGGAAAAATATGGTCTGTCACAGGATGATATTTCTCAAAATGCTGCAGTAATGGGTTATCTGGGGCTTAGCGATAACAGCTATATTGTAGGTTTGTATGGAACTGCTGCCTTTCTCATGATTCTGGTTATCATGGCAGGCGTTTTGATGATTTCCGGAAGCATGAACAGCAATATAAGCAGACAGACACAGTTTTTTGGAATGCTTCGCTGTATAGGAGCAAGTAAAAAACAGATAAAGCATATTGTGATAAGGGAAGCACTCTGCTGGTGCAGTGTAGCGATTCCGATTGGTGAAATAGCAGCAATCCTTACGACCTGGGGAATCTGCGCGGTCATGCATTATGGAATTGGTGGAGAATTTCAGGAGATGCCGGTATTTCAGGTGAGTATGGTGGGAATCGTAGTCGGTGTGGCCATGGGTATGATTACAGTGATTCTGGCAGCGGATGCTCCGGCCAGAAAGGCCGCTAAAGTTTCGCCGGTCATGGCAGTTTCCGGTAACCCGGCAAATGGGGGGAAGATTCGGACATCTGCCAACACACGTTTTTACAAAGTTGATACTGCAATGGGAATACGACATGCGGTTTCCTCAAAAAAGAATCTTTTCCTGATCACAGGATCTTTTGCATTAAGTATTGTTCTGTTTTTATGCTTTTCCATTATGATTGACTGGATCGGGTATGCACTGAATACACTAAAACCCTATACGCCCCATGCTTCCGTATCAGATCCCAATCGTGAAAATACGATTTCCAAAGATATGGCCGATGAAATAGCATCCGTTTACGGAGTAGACATAGCATACGGGCGTATGTATCAGCAGCTGGATGTGGTATCGGATAAGGATGTGAAAAGGGCAGATCTGATTTCTTATGATGACAGGCAGTTTGAGTGGTCAAAGGAGGACCTGCTTTCCGGTGATCTTTCTGCTGTTCAGGAAAAAACAGACTGTGTTATGATAGTGTTTGAGAAAGATAATCCACTTACCTGTGGAGACACATTGGTTATCAATGGAGAAGAACTTCAGGTGGCAGCAGCCTTATCAGACAGCCCCTTTGGAACTTCTGATATTCCTACCCTGATCTGCTCGGAGGAAACCTTTGAACGTATAACAGGCATTACAAACTATGCAGTCTTAGATTTGCAGTTTTCCGGTGATGCAAAAGAGGATATCATGTCCGAGATTCGGACCATTGCAGGTGAAAGCTACAATCTGGGTGATTACAGAGAAAGTAACCGTGAAATCAATAGCACATATTACGCCTTTTCTTTTCTGGTATACAGCTTTCTGGCTGTTATTGCACTGATTACAGTATTTAATATTATAAACTGCATAGCAGTCAGTGTGTCATCGAGAATGAATCAGTTCGGCATGATGCGTGCAGTTGGTATGGGAAGAAACCAGTTGATTAAAATGATATTTTGTGAAGCATCCAGTTATGCAGTATGTGGGTGTCTGGTGGGATGCGGAATGGGCATTCCAATCCATAAAGCACTGTTTCAAAGAATTATCACCCACTACTTTGGAACAGCCTGGGTTTTACCCAAAGAAGCTATGGTGATTATTTTGCTGCTTGTTATTGGTTCTGCAGTGGCTGCAGTATACAGACCATTTAAACAGATCAGTAGCATGAATATTACAGATGTCATAAATACGCTGGGATAGCGGCTTTTGAATAAAGCCTGAGTAATAAAAACTTCTCTGCCAGAGTGAAGGGTCGAATGATAAAATCAATAAACCCCAAAAACTATAATTGGAATGGAGAAAGGAACCTATGAAAACCAAAATTGCAGAGTGTATGAATGTTTTAGGAGCGTTTTGCGGAAAGCGGGATGTGGTATCTTTGACCAAAGGAGAACTGCGTAAAACATATGGAATCGAGCAGGCTGATGTGATGGTGCTGTTTGGAGGAAGTATTTTGTGTGGCGGGGATGTCCTTGCTGCGGCAATCCGGGAGGGAATTGCCGGACATTATCTGATTGTAGGCGGTGAGGGGCATACTACACAGACCTTGCGGGATAAAGTACATGCAGAATTCCCTCAGATCCAGACAGATGGACTGCCGGAAGCAAAGGTATTTGAGGCCTATCTGAATGGAAAATATGGATTGCAGGTGGACTATCTGGAGTGCGATTCTACCAACTGCGGGAATAATATTACTTATATGCTTCGTACGCTTAAGGAAAATCAGATTTTCTGGAACAGTATCATCTTAACCCAGGATGCCACCATGCAGCATCGTATGGAGGCAGGCCTTAGAAAACAGCTGGACCATCCGGAAGAGTATACCATCATCAATTATGCTGCCTACCAGGCCCATGTAGTAAATGGAGAAAATGGTCTGGCTTATTCGGAAGACATCCATGGCATGTGGGACATGGACCGTTATCTTACCCTTCTAATGGGAGAGATTCCCCGGCTTTCCGATGATGTAAACGGATATGGACCAAAGGGAAAAGGCTTTATTGCCCATGTGGACATTCCGGAGGAGGTTAGAAAAGCTTTCGAAATACTGAAAAGTGAGTATGAAGGCCATGTACGGGAAGCAAACTCTGCCTATGCATCAAAAGGATGATGGAAAAGGAATTATTTTATAATATATGAAATCGTATGGTCCTTGAAAATGGTTGCTCCGGAGTTGTCAGATGATAGTAATCCGGAAGAAAATGCATAACATTTGGAATATCCTGGGCTTCAAAAGCAATAGCACAGGAGGGCACACTGAGCTGTCCGTTGGAAAGCTCCATGCCTTCCGGAAGAAAACCTCCGGAATACATGACAAGTGCTGGTGCATCCGTAAACATTTTCATAGTACGTCCTGAAACAGGATCTTTTAAAACACAGGCTTTGTGCAAAAGCTTGTGTTGTTTTATGCCCCGGATTCGTTTGAAAGCAGTATTCTTATTTAACATGAAGGCATGATTATAACCTTTTGCGGTTTCAATCTGATCTGCAGGCATATCAGAAATACGCTTGCGTATTTCTGTTTCGTTTCGAAAATCAAAAGCGGTACCGGCAACCGGAATAACATCCATGGGAATGTGTTCCGCTGTATTGATACATACATTATTGGAAAAAACAGTGAGCTCCTGAGAAAGAGCATTTTTTGAAAAATCTCCTGTCATATTGAAATAGGTATGATTGGACAGATTAAAATAAGTAGTTTCATCTGTATAAGCTTTGTACTCGATGGTGATCCAATTGGTATCGTCGATGGTATAATGAACTTCGTACTGTCGATTTCCTGGGTAGCCGTCAACGTAAGCCTGTTGGGAAGCACGAAAAACAATGGAAGCGGATTCCTTTGTATAGTCGCAGGATAAAACTTCCCAGGTACAATTTGAAAGATTGTGATAACCACCATGAAGCTGGTGGTTATTTTCATTTTGGGAGAGAGAATAAGTTTTTTGACCGATTGGAAGCCGGGCGTTTTCGATTCTGCCTGCATTGGGAGCGAGGGTTGCACCGGCATAGCAGCAAAGACTTTCATATAAATCAGGTGCCGGAAAGCCAAGAGCAACATCGACAAAACGACTATTCTCATCAATAAGGGCAATTTTTTGAATCGAAGCACCCAGAGTGGTTAAAGATACTTTTAACCCATTGCTTGTAATAATATGGAAAATTTTGTAAGAATTATTGCTTTTTCCTAAAAAAACACTATTTTCAATACGCATATCCAGAATCCTCCTACTGTAACAAACTATACAATATCTCAAAAAAATTGAAAATATAAGAAAGACATGAGAGCAATTTTTCAAAACAATAGAGCAAGTACGACTAATGAATGTATTGGACAAAGAGAATATACTTTACGTCATAAGATAGAAATGATGATACAAACAGGGATGACGAAAAACGATAGAGAAGGGAGAAACAGCTATGGCGGGTATGTTGGAATTTCAGAATATATGTAAATACTTTCCGGGCGTAAAGGCATTAGATGATATATCCTTTAAGGCTCATGCTGGTGAAGTCCTTGCATTTCTGGGGGAAAACGGTGCAGGAAAATCCACCTTGCTAAAGGTTCTGAATGGTGATTATCAGCCAACCAGCGGAAAATATCTGCTGGATGGAGTAGAAAAGCATTTTGATTCACCACATCAGGCGATTGAAGAAGGTATATCTGTAATTTATCAGGAAAGACAGATCCTTTTAGAGCTTTCTGTAGCAGAAAATATTTATCTGGGCAGAATGCCGGTTACGAAACTGGGATTTATTGATACAAAAAAAGCGAATGAAATGGCTTTAAAGATAATAGAAGATTTTGGGCTGCCCATTGATCCATCTACCAAGGTAAAAGATTTGAGTATCGCTTATCAGCAGATGGTCGAGATCATGAAAGCCTATTCCAGAGAGAATTTGAAAGTAATCTGCTTTGACGAACCGACTGCTTCTTTATCAGACTCTGAGATTGATGCACTGTTCAAAATCATTACCAAATTGAAAAATGAGCAGAAAATCATCATTTATGTTTCACACAGAATGGATGAGATTCAACGAATTACGGATAAGGTAGCGATTTTTAAAGACGGTCGTTACATCGATACTGTAAAAACCGGAGTCGTTCCTGAATCAGAAATGATTCGAATGATGGTTGGACGAGATCTGGGTGATATTTATGAGAATCTGGATCGTGACAAGGAAATCGGGGAAGTGCTTTTAGAGGTAAAAGGTGTTTCTTCTGATTATGTCAAAGAGAATTCTTTTGTATTACATAAAGGAGAAGTTCTTGGATTTTCCGGTCTTGTTGGAGCAGGAAGAACAGAATTGATGAGGGCCATTATTGGTGCAGATTCAATGAAAACCGGTGAAGTGTATCTGGAAGGGAAAAAGATTGTCTGTAAATCGCCTCATGATGCAATGGAAAAGGGCATTGTACTTGTGCCGGAGGATAGAAAACTGCAGGGTATTCTGTCCAATCTCAGTGTGAGTGATAACATCAACATTTCCATGCTGGATAAAAACGCAAATGCGCTGGGTTTTGTAAATAAAGAGAAAGAAAAAGTAGTTGCAGCAGAAGGAATTAAACAATTTAAGATTAAGACCCCTTCGCCGGACAAAAAAATCGTTGAATTATCCGGTGGAAATCAGCAGAAATGTATTGTTGCCAGATGGCTTGCAACCAATCCGAGAGTTTTGATTTTGGATGAGCCCACCAAGGGTATTGATGTTGGTACCAAATCAGAGTTTTATCAAATGATTTGCGAGTTTGCAAAACAAGGTCTGGGGGTTATTCTGATTTCTTCCGAATTACCGGAGGTAATCGGGTTATCGGATCGAATTATTGTAATGAAGTCATTGCGGATAGCAGGAGAAGTAACCAGGGAGGAAGCAACAGAAAGCAAGCTGCTTAGTCTTGGAATGATTGGGGAGGTACAAGAATAATGGGAACAAAAAAAAGAGGAAAAATTCAGATAAGTGGCGACAAGCTGGTTCTTATGGCGGCTATCATAGCAGTGTTTGCGCTGTTTACCGTTTTGAATAAAAACTTTTTAACCACCACAAATATTATCAACATTTTGATTGCAGCTTCGTTGGTTGGTTTGGTGGCAATCGGTCATACCTACTTGATTATTGCAGGACAGAATGATTTGTCACCTGGTTCTCTGGCTGCATTTTCCGGAGTTCTGGCAGCACTTCTTGTCAGCAAGGGAGTTTCCTTTGGAGTAGCAGTGCTGTTAACCATTGTAGCTGGCGCAATAGTAGGTGTTTTCAATGCTTTTATGGTAAACAGAATTCATCTGGAAGCATTCATTGCAACTTTGGTAACACAGTCCATCATCAGAGGATTTGCTTATATCATGTGCGATGGAAAACCAGTATCCATCAGTAACAAAGCATTTTTGTTCTTAGGAAAAGCAAGAATTTTCCACATACCATTGGCAGTCTGGGTAATGCTGATCTGTATCATTGTTTTCGGTATCATTTTATCAAAGACAAAATTCGGACGTAGTGCTTATGCAATCGGCGGAAGTATGGAAGCAGCCAGACTGGCTGGTTTGAATCCGAAGAGGATCATTACAATTTGTTATATTATGATGGGCGTTCTCTGTTCCATCGGCGGTATCATCTTTGCGGCCCGTATGAATTCCGGACAGCCGGCAGCAAACGTAAACCTGGAGTTTGACGCGATTACAGCGGTAATTCTCGGTGGCGTTTCCTTCACTGGCGGTGTCGGTGACATGGGAGGAACCATTTTAGGTATTATTCTGATTCAGGCATTTAACACAGGTTTGACCATGGTTAATGTACCAAGCTTCTGGCAGTATGTCGCAAAGGGTGGACTGTTGTTATTCGCTCTGACAACAGACTATATCAGAAAGAGAAACAGAGAAAAGAATTTACTCGCAGCATCTATGAAAAATTTATAGGTATCAGGAGCCGGAAATGGCTCTTAATATAAAAAGCAAAAAACAATATATCGCGAGAAATCGCAAAGTGGAGGATCAAACATGAAAAGAAAAGTAGCATTATTATTGACAGCAATGATGACAATCGGTCTGGTTGGATGCGGTGCAGAAGACATCGTTACAACAGAAGCACCAGCAACAGAAGAAAGTGCACCGGCAGCAGAAGAAAGCGCACCGGCAGCAGAAGAGAGTGCAGAGTCAGATGCTTCAGGCGCAGGCGTTGTATATGGTATTTA
Organism: Lachnospiraceae bacterium; assembly: GCA_051880335.1. GTDB lineage: Bacteria > Bacillota > Clostridia > Lachnospirales > Lachnospiraceae > 1XD8-76. Next base: position 8,780 of record JBJENT010000111.1, on the reverse strand, counting down.
TAAAGCAGGCGATCAGACATGGTTTATTGATGAAGGCGCAGCGGCACAGGCAGTAGTAGAAGCGAACGGTGATGAGTTTATCTTTGTTGATGCAAAGATGAGCCCGGAAGAATATCTGAAAGCAATTGATAACGCAATCGCAAATCATGCAAAAGGTATTGTTACCTGTATTCCTGATCAGACAATGTCTCAGGCAGTTGTTGACAAATGTGCAGAAGCAAATCTTCCAATTGTAGCAGCTGATGATGCTCTTCAGGATGCTAATGGTGAAAAGATTGCTCCCTGGGTTGGTATTAACGCATATGTTATCGGTCAGGCAAATGGTGACTGGTTAGCAGCTTACGCAAAAGACAATAATCTGGAAACTGATGAAGAATGTGGTTTATTAATCCTTACCATGGATACCGTTTCCTCTTGTGTACCTCGTGCAGAAGGTGAATACGATAACTTTACTGCAGCTTGTCCGGATTTCTCAACAGACAGAATCTTCAAAGCTGACTATGATGGAACTACAGAAAAAGGTAACACAGCAGCAGCATCCGTTATTACAGCTCATCCTGAAATCAAAAAATGGTTAGTAACCGGTGCAAACGAAGAAGGTACCATCGGTGCAGTTCGTGCTTTGGAAACAGCTGGTCTGGATGCAGACGCATGTGTAGTTGGTCTGGGCGCTTATATGGCAAAAGACGAATGGAATGATAAGGGCGCAGAAGGAACCTGTATGAAAGCAGCTGCATACTTCTCTTCTGATTCCGTAGGTCAGGGTTCTGTAAATGTTCTTTATGATCTGATTTCCGGTAAAGATGTACCAATGGAAACAGCAGTGGATGCAGTTATCGTTACTCCTGAAAATTATAAAGAAGTAATGGGTAAAGCAGCAGAATAAAAAGAAGCAATATATAAAACATAGAGAATAGGATCCGCAAAAGAAAGCGGAACTCGTACAAATGAAAACATACAAAAGCAGCCTCTGTAAAAGGGGCTGCTTTAAAAAAAGAAAAATTTAGCAAAAAACATAAAATCTGAATCAGTCGTCAGAAAGCTGTTCACGATATTCGGAGGGAGTAAGCCCGGTTACTTTTTTAAAGGTGGTACAAAAACTGCTTTCGCTTGTAAAACCGGTGGCAAAACAAATATCTTTGATGGATGTATTGGATGTTTTCAACAGGAATTTTGCATTGTTTACACGAACCATGATGATGTAATAGTGAGGTGTAAAACCGGTTTCCTTTTTGAACAGCCGGCTGAAATAAAACGGACTTAATAAAGCCTGGGCAGCAAGATCACCTAAGGAGAGCTGCTCCGATAAATGATCATTGATGTAGGCAATCGTATCTTCAATAACGCTTGCGGAAATATTGATGGTACTTTCGGGCTCTTTACTGACCAGAAGCTCCGTTAAAATGTTTACAATATAATTACTCATAAGCGCTTCTTTTATAGAAAGCTTATCCCGAAATTGTAAATAAATTTTATGTAGATTTTTTTCAAAACGATAGGTGTCTTTTAAGGTGATAACAGGACCACCTTCCGCAAGGATAGCTTCATAATAGCCACGGGCAGCTGGCCCGTCAATGTGTACCCATTCTGCTTCCCAGCCGGTGGAAGAGTAATAAGAATGAGGAACATAGCAATCCAGTAAAACAACCTGGTCAGCACCGGCCTTATAGTGCTTGCCGCAAAAATCAATTTCGCAACTTCCTTTTCGAATGTACATGATGAGAAAACTATCAAAGGAAGTACGTTTCAAACAGTATCCGGGCTGATAGAAAAAATGTCCGGTAATCAGCGGATAGAAAAATAGATTTTGCGCCAGGGAACTTGGCGTATACATATAATAATCGGAATCCGGACGGATGTTTCGCTCAGTTGAAAGCATAAAACTCCTTTCTTACGTGTCGGGCACGTAATGTGATCTGTATTAACAATAAAATACAATCTATGATTAGTCAATAAGAATGAGAGCAATATTTCAAAACTGATAAGCAATAGATGCTAATGAATCAGTACAGAATTTAATATATATTATAGGCAAGAAATAAAAATACAGGAGGAACGATATATGGAGGGTGTAAAAATTTGGGAAGAGCAGCTGGTGATTCCTACTTATGAAATTGGAAAGCCGGATAAGAATCCGATTTTTCTGGAGAATCGTGTGTACCAGGGGAGCTCGGGTAGAATCTATCCATATCCAACCATTGAAAAAATATCAGATGAGAAAACAGATAAAATATATCATGCAGTTTGGCTGGAAAATGAGTATTTGAAGGTTATGATCTTGCCAGAGCTGGGAGGAAGGATTCAAAGAGCCTACGATAAAACCAATGATTATGATTTTGTTTATTATAATCAGGTGATTAAGCCTGCGCTGGTTGGATTGTGCGGTCCCTGGATCAGTGGCGGTATTGAATTTAACTGGCCACAGCATCACCGCCCGACAACCTTTTCTCCGGTAGATTATATGCTGATCGAGAATGAAGACGGATCCAAAACTTGTCGTATTAATGATGTGGATCAGATGTATGGGACAAAGGGAGAGGCAAGCTTTACTCTTTATCCGGGAAAATCCTATATTGAAATAAAAGGACAGCTCTATAATAGAACCGCTATGCCTCAGACATTTCTCTGGTGGGCAAATCCGGCAGTCCCGGTAAATGACTATACTCAGTCCATTTTTCCACCGGATGTGCATGCAGTAATGGATCATGGAAAACGTGATGTATCCAGATTCCCTATTGCAACAGGAGAATACTATAAACACGATTACAGTGAGGGTGTGGATATTTCACGCTACAAAAATATTCCGGTTCCTACCTCCTACATGGCAGAAAAAAGTGATTTCAATTTTGTGGGCGGTTACGATTATCAGCAGGAAGCAGGAATACTGCATGTGGCAGATCATCATATTTCTCCGGGGAAAAAGCAATGGACATGGGGATGCGGCGATTTCGGAAAAGCATGGGACAGAAACCTGACAGATGAAGATGGACCTTATATCGAACTGATGACCGGTGTATATACCGATAATCAGCCCGATTTTACATGGCTTAAACCGATGGAGGAAAAGACATTTACCCAGTACTTTATGCCATATAAAAAGGTGGGAGCAGTAAAGAATGCTACCATTGATGCGGTTATCAATCTGGAAACTTCAGAAGAAGAACTGAAAATCGCAGCATATGCTACACAGGTATTCCAGAATGCTGTTGTTATGTTAACTTATGATGGAAGGGTTCTTTTCCGGGAAGAAACAAAACTGTCTCCTAATGATGTTTTTATTAAAACAATTAAAAAGAATGTATTACATGTAGATATTGCAGATGAAACACTGCTCACCTTGTCTGTTTGTTGTGAGGACAAAGAACTGGTTGCATTTACCCCTCTGAAAAAGGAGATCCCAAAACTGCCAAGCCCTGCTGAAGCAGCAAAGCAGCCGGAAGAAATCATGACAAATGAAGAACTGTATCTGACCGGTCTTCATATTGAGCAGTACAGGCATGCTACTTATCGTCCGGATCCTTATTATCTGGAAGGGTTAAAGAGAGACCCGGGGGACATTCGAATAAATGATGCATATGGAATGCTGCTTCTGCGTCGTGGGGATTTCAGAACAGCAGAAACGCATTTCCGGAAAGCACTGAAACGTGCAACATGGAAGAATCCCAATCCATATAATTCCGAACCATATTATAACCTGGGACTTTCTTTGTGGTATCAGGGAAAATACGATGAAGCCTTTGATGCATTCTATAAGGCAACCTGGAGTAATGAACAGCAGGAAATGAGCTTTTATTATCTGGGATGTATCGAGGCAATCCGTGGTCATTTTTCCGGTGCTTTGGAACTGGTTGAAAAAGGACTTGTAAAAAATAACCATAATATCAAAGCAAGAGGTCTTAAGGCCTATGTGCTTCGGAAACTTGGCAAAGTGAACGAAGCAAAGCTTTATATTGAAGAAAGCCTGAAAGTGGATCCTTTTGATTATGTATCGTTATTGGAACTGGCACGTCTGGATGAAACTAATAAAGCATCCATGGAAGCAGAAGTATGTGCACTTACAAGAGATTTCTGTGAGAATCATTTGATGATAGCAAGAGACTATGCAGAATATGGTGCCTATGAAGAGGCGATAAATGCATTGACCCTTTGTACGAAACAGTGGCCTATGCTTGATTACTATAAGGCATATTATGAGGCGCTTGCCGGTCAGGACTTTACAGAGAGCCTGAAAAAAGCAGAACTGTGTAAGAGTGATTACTGCTTCCCGAACAAACTGGAAGATATCCTGGTGTTGGAATTTGCGAAAAAGCAGAATGCCGATGGGGCAAAAGCATATTATTATCTTGGAGATCTGTACTACGATAAAATGCAGTATGAAAAGGCAATCTCCAATTGGGAAAAATCAGCAGAATTAAATGATGCATTCCCGATTGTATGGAGAAATCTGTCTTTGGCATATTACAACAAATCCGGTGATAAGGATAAAGCAAAGCTTGCAATGGAAAAGGCATATGCACTGAACCCACAGGATCCTCGTATTTTCCTGGAATTGGATCAGCTGTATAAGAAACTGGATATGCCTGTGGCAGAAAGACTGAAACGATATGAAGCATCCAAGGACGTATTCATGAATCGGGATGACCTGATGATAGAATACGTAACACTTTTAAATCTTCTTGGCAGATATGAAGAAGCGTACAAATTCATCATGGGCCACCGCTTTCATCCCTGGGAAGGCGGCGAGGGTAAGATAACCACGCAGTATACGGTGGCCCTTATTGAAATAGCGCGGGCAGCCATGAAAGAGGAAAAATGGAAAGAGGCAGAAGGATATTTAGAAAAGGCACTTTCTTATCCGGAAAATCTGGGAGAAGGAAAGCTGGAAGGATGTAAAGATAATCACATTTACTACTATTTAGGTGTCATTGCAGAAAAACTTGGAGATACGAAAAAATCAGAAGAATACTTTACAAAGGCCAGCAATGGAACAGATGAACCGGCAGGAATGATGTTCTATAATGATCAGCCTGCAGACATGATTTATTATCAGGGACTGGCAAAAGAAAAACTCGGCAAAAAGATTGAAGCAAAAGCCCGTTTCAATAAATTACTTGATTATGGAGAACAGCATATGTTTGACGAAATGAGCGTAGGTTATTTCGCAGTATCTTTGCCGGAATTCCAGATTTATGATGATGATTTAAACAAACGGAATCTGGCACATTGCAATTATCTGATTGGTCTTGCAAGGCTTGGCATGGGACAGATAGAGGAAGCGAAAAAGGCCTTTGAAAAAACTTTGAAGTATGAATTGACGCATCAAAATGCAATTCGTTATCTGAAATTAGCGGAAGAGTCTGCTTAAGTGAGTGGAAAATGATTGTAAAATGAATTGTTTAGAGAAAATGAGACAGCCTGAGTTGTCTCATTTTCTCATTTTTTCACATAAGAGTATGACAAAATCAAGTTTACAACGAACTGACTTTGAGCTATATTTATAGATAAGAATTTTACATTCAAAGGAGGATAAATCATGCCAAACAAATATGTAGGAACACAGACAGAGAAGAATCTGGAGGCGGCTTTTGCAGGGGAATCCCAGGCAAGAAATAAGTATACATATTTTGCATCCAAAGCAAAAAAAGAAGGATATGAACAGATTGCAGCACTTTTCTTAAAAACAGCTGATAACGAAAAAGAACATGCAAAAATGTGGTTCAAAGAATTAAACGGTATCGGAGATACCAAAGAAAATCTTGCAGCTGCAGCAGATGGTGAGAATTACGAATGGACCGATATGTATGAAGGTTTTGCAAACACAGCAGAAGCAGAAGGATTCCCGGAACTTGCAGAGAAATTCCGTGGTGTAGCAGCCATTGAAAAAGCACACGAGGAAAGATACCGCAAACTTCTTCAGAATGTGGAAATGAAGGAAGTATTTGCAAAGAGTGAAGTAAAGGTATGGGAGTGCCGCAACTGCGGACATATCGTAGTAGGAACAAATGCACCTGAAGTTTGTCCGGTTTGTGCTCATCCACAGAGCTACTTTGAATTAAGAGAAGAGAATTACTAAAAGAAAATTACTTAAAAGAGGGGACAGCTGGAGGGCGGTCCCTTCTTTTGCTAACAGAACTCTGAAAAAAGACTTAAAAGAGAAATCAGGAAAGTGAATGACCATGATGGATATGAATGCAATTATAAATCAGCTGGATGCTTTATATACGGAAGGAAAGATGCAGGAGGCTGAAGCTTTTATGGAAGAGCAGCTTGATATGGCCATGGCTTCCGGCCAGGATGGTGTCGCACTGGGGATTTTGAATGAACAGCTGGGCTTTTATCGTGTGATGACACAGCATGAAAAAGCATTACAGACGATCAGCAGAGTGAAAAATCTGCTGGAAAAGATGGGCCTTTCGGGAACCATTGAAGAAGGTACCACACTCCTCAACGTGGCTACTGTGTATCGTGCCATGGGGAAATATGGGGAAGCAGAAGCGTGCTATCTTACTGTGGAGGACATTTACAAGCAGAAGTTGGATGGAGCTGATTACCGGATGGCCGGCTTATATAATAATATGAGCCTTTTGCAGCAGGAACAGGGAAAAGAGCAGCTGGCAGCAACGTATCTGAAAAAGGCATTATCTATCATCGAGCAGATTCCGGGAGCGGAAATACAAACCGCAGTCACCTATACCAATCTGGGACAGGCATACTGCAGAATGGGAAAGTGGGAGCTGGCAAAAGCCCAGCTGGATGCAGCGGAAAAGATTTTCACGGAAGTGGATGTAAATGACGAGCATTATGCCGGATTGGCATCTGCACTGGGCTACTGGTATCTGGAACAGGAAAAGTATGAAAAGGCGATTTCTTATTATGAGAAAGCGTTGCTGAATGTTTATCGGTCCTATGGTATGACGGAGAACTTCAAAAACATTCAGAAAGACCTGAAAGTAGCCTATAGGCGCAGTGGCGAACCGGAATACAAATCCATGCTGGAGGTCTGCCGGGCTTATTATGAAAAATACGGAAAGCCCATGATTCACGAGCATTTTGGGGAGTACGAAGATCAAATCGCAGTGGGGCTGTGCGGCGAAGGCTCCGAATGCTTTGGAATGGAGGATGAAATATCACTGGATCATGATTGCGGTCCCGGATTTGCATTGTGGGTAACGGGTCCGGTGTATGAAGAAATCGGAGAAGCACTGCAGGTAGCGTATAACGCTCTTCCCAGAGTATTTGCAGGATATATTCGTGTGGATACAGCCCAGGGAAATGGAAGGTGTGGTGTCTGCAGAATTGAAGATTTTTATAAGAGAGTACTGGGAGGAAAGGATATTCCAGAGGCGGAGCAGGAATGGAATGAGATAGAAGAATCTGCACTTGCCACTGCGGTAAATGGGCAGATTTTTACAGACCCCGCCGGAATTTTTACAGAAAAAAGAGAGCAGCTTTTGCAGTATTATCCGGACTTTGTCTGGCTGGAAAAGCTGGCAAGGGAGCTGATCTATGCAGCCCAGACCGGCCAGTATAATTATGGCAGGGCAATGGCAAGAGGAGACTATGTCACTGCTTCCCTTGCACTTTCGGAATATATGAAAAGCATCATGCATGTGGTATTCCTTTTAAATAAGAAGTATGCGCCCTACTACAAATGGCAGCATGCTATGGTGAAAAAGCTTGCTGTCCTCCCGGAAGTTGGGGATATTCTGGAAGCTGTCTGTGATATGCCATCCCAGCGGGAGGCATGGAAGGATTACAAATACAATGGAAACCCAAATCCAAAGGATATGATTGCACAGACCATCGAGATCGTTGCAAAACTTATTGTGCACACCTTGCAGGAAATGGGATTGTCGGGCAGTCCGGATCCTTATCTGGAAGTGCAGGGGCAGGAGGTCATAAGACATATGTATAGCATGGCAGAAACCGCAGCAGAGCCAGATGGCATGGCAGAAACCGCAGCAGAGCCAGATGGCATGGCAGAAACCGCAGCAGAGCCAGATGGCAGGGCAGAAGTTAGAATAGAGAATAGGGCAGGAGAGGAAACAAGAATGGAAAATAGAACAATCGAGGAAACAGAAATGAATCAGGAACCCACCAGAGAGCAGCTGATCGATGAGATCGTCCGTTTCGAGTGGATGGAATTTGATCTGGTTAAAAATGAGGGTGGCAGAGCAGGCTGCCAGAATGACTGGAGCACCTTTTCCATTATGAGAAAGAGCCAGTATATGACCTGGACCGATGATATGCTGCATGAATATCTCTGGCATCTGAATGACTCCTGGAAAAAAGGAAGAAACCTGATTACAGAAAAATACGGACGTATGATGGAAAGCACAGCTCCGGAGAGATATGCTGAGATAAAAGATGCCTTTCCGGTGCTTTCGGAAGAAAGAATTCAAATTATGGAGACCATCATAAAAATACAGGTGGACTGGATGGAGGAGTTTGCAAAGGATTATCCGAAAATGGCAGGAAATGCCCGTCTCATTCACACCTATGAAGATACCCCATATGAGACCTCCTATGAAACTTATCTGAGGGGCGAGCTGGGGACCTACTCCGAGGAACTTTTGGATTTATATGCCCGGTTCATTGTATCCCTTTCCGGAGAACATAAGAATCTGGCTTATATGACCATGGACAATACAGCAAAACTATATGGTTATGAAAATGTAGAAGATGCAGAAAACAGGCTGTTATAAGATGCCGAAATGAGAAACTAATAGAAAACAGGCTGTTATAAGATGCCGAAATGAGAAACTAATAGAAAACAGGCT
>JBJENT010000110.1:0-16161 GCA_051880335.1 Lachnospiraceae bacterium | reverse complement strand
ATACATGCTGGACAGTCCGTCATGATTTGGGAAGTCTCCGGCAAACACTTTAAAATGCACCAAAAGGCCACAGATCAGAACTGAAAAAAAAGCCAGTTTCCATTCTCTCTTTATATTCTGTTTTATCTTTTTTAAAGCTTCCGCAGGCGTCATAATTCTATTTCTCCATACATTCAAGCAGTTTCTCTCCCACAAAGGTTCCGTAAATTTCTCTGCCACTTTCGTTTAAATGAATGCCATCTTCCGTATAAGAAAGGATATTGGTCTCATCGAATCCGATTTCATGATAAACATCGATCACATCCAGTCCAAATTCTTCTGCAATCTGTATCTTCAAATTCACATACTCATCCATGGTTCCCTGACCGAAATCCTGGACGTTACAAGGCTCACTGTCATCGATCCAACAGAAGTTCGGTGTCACCAGAATGATTTTCAAATCCGGATAATGTTCCTGCAGTTCCCGGATAGAATATCTAAGTGCCCCACCAAAAGTATAGATGTCATAGGGGTCGTTTTGGTTGTCCAATGGTCTCCCGCCGGAATAATCATTATTCCCATGCTCCAGAAGAGCCACATCTACCTTATTAAAATCCACTTTTGAAAGATCTTCTAATGCCTCTGGGAAATACCAGGACTGAAACTGATTGTTCGGAAGATCAGCCAGCTGTACCCCGAAATCCTTTTCACAGATGGCATCCACCAGCCTGCACAGATTCAGGGACTCCTCGTGATAATCATAACGGTTTTGGGGATTCCCTGCACTGGCACAAGTTCCGCCAAAAGCCCCATTATAAACGCTCATTCCGGTGGTTTCCTGAATGACCCCGTCTACTCTCTTGTCACAGCGCTCTTTTCCCATAATACTGTCACCTAGCAGCACCACCTGATAGCCGTCCATCGCGGATTCCTGAATGGAACGATAGATTCCAAAGGCTATGCATACTGCCAGAATTCCAGCTGCCAAGACGGGAATATACTTTATGAACTTTTGCACGTTGGAATTCTTTTTCTCCACAGGTTGCTCCTTTTTTCCGGTAATCCTTTTGCAAGGTGTTTTTCTGTCTATTTCCCAGCAATCTTTTTGCAAAATGCTATGTTGCTAGTCCCCCAGCAGTCCTTTTGCCAGACGCTCTGCGCCCTTGCCGTCCACAATTGTTTTCATGACCATACTGATTTTTTCACGCAGTTCAAAAGATTCTACCAGAATCCGGACTTCTTTTTCAATAAACTCCATCACCTGATCCGGCTGCATTGAGAAATCTCCGGCGTTCATAATCGGTGTTGTCTTACCGAAGGTTTCCATGTTCTGTTTCTGGTTCTCTGCAAAATAAAAACCAATAGACGGAAGTCCAACTGCGCACAACTCATATAAGGTACTCCCGGCTGCCGAAATCCCGATATCACATCGGCTCATCAGTTCTGACAAGTCTGTCACATTCTTATGTATCACAAGAAAACTGCATTCACCTGCCAGTTTCTCCAGCTCTTCAGTATCGCTGCAGTATGGTCCGCAGACCACATGCCAGGTCCACTTCTGCAGATTTTCCTTTTGCATCACCTCTTTCATAAAAGAAAGTGCCATATGGCAGCTGTCGCCGCCGCCTGTAGTGAGCAGAATATCCTGTACCTGCTCCCGAACCTGATAATCTACTTTGGAAAACTGTGGTCTCAGCGGCATATACTCACAGCCAAGGAACAGCTTCGTTCCGCTTGGATACGCTTCTTCATATCCTAAAGTCTTCCCATAAATATTGTAATTAACAAGTCCATCGCAGGGATATATTTCCGTCTTTAAGTCATCCATAAGATAAACCTGGGCAACCAGCCGCAGATTCTGCAGATAAAAGCGGGTCACGTAGTAGCTGTCGATTAATATTCTGGGTTTTGTACATCCACCTGAGGAACCACCGCTGGTTGCATCACCACCAGTGGCATTTCCATAACTTCCATAACTGCCATAGCTGTCACCGGAAAGCTGTAAGACCAGCTGAGGGAGTTCCACATCCATTTCATCATAATAGGTAAAAAGAATTTTCGTCTGAAATCCTCTGTCTTCTATGACTTTAACAGGCTTCTCGTCTGCCACCAGAAAACATACCTCTTCTCCCTCTGCCTTAATTGCATCTGCAATCGTAAGGCATCGCATGATATGTCCCATTCCTATTTTTTCATTTCCATCTGCACGAATATAGAACATTTATCCGCTTCCTTCTTTCCATACAGTGCTTATCTCGTCACTTACTTCATAATTTACATCATTGCCTACCAACAAGGCTATCTTATCCCTTGCATCATCACATGCCGGTAATATCTTCCCGGTCTTCCATCCCTTCCACCATCTGGAAGCTCATAGGGGTTCCTTTTTCGATATCCCGGTTTGCTTTTTTTCCCAGAATCTCTTCAAAGAATCTGGTATGCAGTCCATACCCCGGACGGATGGAACGCATATTTTCCGGGGTAAATATTTCCCCCTTTTTAATATCTGTCACAGCAAACAGGGATCTGCTGTGCTCCCGTTCCCTGGCTTGTTTTTCCGACAGTTCATAAGTCTCTTTTCCGATAGCCTGTTCCATGATCCGGATATTCTGACACATTTCTTTAAATTCTTCCGGTTCCATGGAAAAAGCACTGTCTGCACCGCCATCTGCCCGGCGAAGAGTCATATGCTTTTCAATCACACGAGCACCAAGTGCAATGGCTCCGGACGACACAACACTTCCCATAGTATGATCTGAAAGACCGGTAATACAGTCGTAGGTCTTCGCCATAGCCGGAATCATCTTCAAATTCACCGCATCATAAGGTGCCGGATAGGCAGAAGTACATTTCAGCAGAATGACCTGATCATTGCCTTCCTCCAGACAGGTCTCCAGTGCCAGCCTGATATCCTTTTCATAGGCGATTCCGGTAGCCATGATAATAGGTTTCCCAAGTTTTGCAATCTTGCGGATCATGGGAATATCATTCAGTTCAAAAGATGCTATCTTATAACAGGGAACATCCATCTCTTCCAGAAAGTCCACTGCAGTATGATCAAACGGAGAGGAAAAGAACGCCAGTCCCATCTCTTCCGCTATTTTCTTAAGTTTGGGCTGCCATTCCCAGGGGGTGTACGCTGTTTCATACAGTTTATGCAGAGTCATACCGTCCCACAAAGTTCCCTGGGTAATCTGAAACCATGGCTTGTCACAGACAATGGTAATGGTGTCTGCTGTATACGTCTGAATCTTCACCGCATCCGCGCCGGCATCCTTCGCTGCCTGCATAATGGCAACAGCACGGTCAAAATCCATATTATGATTTGCAGACATCTCTGCAATGATAAACGTCGGGTGTCCTTCGCCGATTTTATGTCCTGCAATCTCTATCTCTTTCCTCATCCTAAATAAAATCCTTCCCTTTCTTTTTGCAATGTACGAAGTAGATACTCCTCTTCAGCTTACGCTCTCGCTCGGTTATTCACGTAGCGGTACTAAGCTCGAAAAAACCTCGCTAAGTACCGACGCTCATAAACGAAGCTGAGAGAGGAGTATCTACTTCTTTCATTTTAAAAAGAAATGATATCCTCGAGTTCCAGCAGCGTATGAATCACATAATCCGCCTCTTTGCCTGCTTCGGCGATGTCCTTCATGTGATCCCCTTCCATACGGACAATGCGGACCGTTTTCATGCCAAGAGAGCGGGCACCATGGAAGTCTTTGGCAGGGTTATCACCTACATAAATGGCTTCCTGGGGACTACACCCCAGTCTCTCCAGACAATACTCATATACCCTGGGATTGGGTTTGCAGTAAGGCTTACCTGTTCCGTCCTTCCCCAAATCATCCGTAGCCAATATCACATCCATGCTTCTCAGCATTGCAATAGCATCAATTTTGGCATGCTGTACCTGGCTGCATCCATCCGTGATCAGGCCTGTCTTTATCTTCTTATCCTGAAGATAATTCAAAATCTGCTCTGCATCCGGATATAGCCGAAGAATCGGTTTTGTACTCCGATACACCGACACCAGTTCCGAGATTGGAATCTTCAACCTATACTCTGAGCAAATATCATCAAATATCCGGCCCCGGCCATTTTCTTCCAGAAGCTCCCACATCCGCCTGTGGATATTGTTGACACTGTAGGATTCTGCTACACTGGCTGTCTCTTCTTCCGATGCCTCTTCTCTCTCCGACTCACATGCGTCTTTTCCCACCGCATTCAGCTGGGTTTTCTTCTCCAGCTCGGAGCATATCTTCTCTGCAACTGCTCGAAAGGCCTGATCCACATAATCATGTTCACAATATAACGTATCATCCAAATCAAAAAGAACTGCTTTCGTCATAAGAATTTTTCTCTTCGTAACTTCCTGTCCATTTATTTCTCACATAATAGGAATCATTTTCTGTCAGATCCGGTATAAAAAGTTCCTCTATTACCGTTTCCTCCTGATCCGACAGATACAACGTCTCTTCCTGCTTTATTTTAAAGTTTAACCGATGTTCCGTTAATCCATTCTGATTTTCCTTCCCATAAAATTGGATGCATTCACCGCCTTCCAGGTTTGTATCCGGCAGTTCATATTGCTTTAGGTTCTCTGCATCTACAGAAAGATAATAATCAGATAATCTTACGGGATTCTGGGACAGATTTCGAATTACAACCACATCATCCGACCCCTTAGCATGTACTGCCTCTATGCATAATCCTTTTTCCGTATCCGGCCTTGTGACCACATGCACGTCCAAAGAATCCGCATAACTTATAGATTCCTTTGGATCAGCATCTTCCGGAATTCCCAGCAACACTTTCACCTCTTCACCGGATAAAGTAAGCTCCTGGGTATCAAATTCCTGCCCATTGATTTCCCAATGATCAAAAAGATAGCCTTCCTCCGGCACTGCTTTCAAAGTCAATCCGCATTCTGCAAAATACTTTCCATGGAATCCTTCTGAAACATTTTTAATATGATTTACAGATATTTGCGTATGGTCGAGACGATTTACATCCACATAATAGGAATAAACCACCGGAAAATCTGCCTGAATGATATCATACATATAAGACGGACGATTTTCGAAATAGTCATATACGGTATCCAGTTCTTCCATTACAGTGTCGTATGTAACATCTTCACTAAGCAGTCCTGCTTCATTTATGAAATGTTCCAGTTCGTTATGACGCGCCTGCTCCATATCCATCAAAGTAGCACAGGCATTGTCCGGTGAAAAACCACTATTCATCAAGTCACAGAAGTCATTTACCAGCATATCTCTGCAATCTTTTCTAGCCATTAAACCATTAAAAAGAGGAGAATGCTCTGTTCGAATCAAGAGTTCCAACGTGTCTGCATCTACAGCATACCCTGTATAGGTAGACTCCAAAGACATTGTCACATCGGTATCAAACAGCAAATATCGGTATTTTCCATCAAAGATAGTTTCCGGTGTATAGACTCCATCCTCTGCAAAATACCGATAGGCCTTCACATTGGTAAAAGGCCAATCTGTATTTCCAACATAGATTTCAATGGCATAATAACGAAGATAATTGTCCACATCAATCCGTTCACATAGGGCTTGATAAGTTGCTTCATCAGTCAAATCTGCCCTGGCAAATTTCTGGTAAATCTCTGTGTAATCCTCTGCATAGGGCTCCAATTCTGCCTGCTTTTCTTCCACCGCTTCCGGCACCACAATGGGTGCATATTCATTCAGTGTCAAAGTAACAAACTGACCATTATAATCCCCATAAAGGTTGCGCATGGCTCCATCGTGAAATGGTTCTCTCATCCAGCTGAATCCGTAATACTCGTCATTGATGTAAATGGCAACCGGTATATCCTGGCAGGCCATCTCAAAACCGGATTGTCTGGCCAGACTCTGAATCACGGAATCCCTGATAAACCCGTGCTCATAATCATCTCCGCTGTTTCGAAACCACAGTCTGTTATGCTTGTCCAGGATGGTTCCATTTTCCTGGCTTATAATATCATCTGCTGTCTGTACATGAAAATTACCGCTTTCATCGTATTTTTTTCTGGCGAACAGTTGATAAGATTTCTGGCTTTTGGACCGGGTCGCATTTCCAAATAGCCTTAATCCGCAGTTTTGAGTCAAAAGATCCTCCCCACTGCTGCTGAACATTTGTAAGGTGACTTCCCTTTCTGCCTGCTCACCCTTCAACATATAATTGGCATCCGCTACCGGTGAAATATTCTCCGGTGTGACATCCGGATTGGCTGCCAGATATTCATCCCTTATCTTTCCCGGCACAAAGATTCCATTCTCATAACCGAACAATCCGTCCGGATCCCCGGTGATACTGACCACATAGGTATCGTAACGCTGAAAAACGTTATTACCCAAAATATAAGTATAGGTATATACCTTTGTCTCCTGCAGTTCTCCCTGGTCATCGGTATAATATCCTTTTGCCTTAATCGTCTGCACTTCTTCTGTCTCCGAAGGAACAAATACGATAGGCTGTTGGTAAGCAAAGGAGTTTTCACTGTCTTTGGAGGGTTCTGTACAGTCCAATGTATAGTATATCTCTCCTTTTGCATCCAGCCCCAGTTCAATCTCAACCTCACTGGCGTAAAATCCAGAGGGACAGTTTGCCGTAATGACACCGGAAGGAGTCTGTCCAACCGCCTGAAGCCTGGGATTTTCCACAATCAGAAATACCATGATCAGTATTCCTGCTATAAGTCCTATGATCTCTGCTAATACCTTTTTCCAATGTACCTCTTTCATCAGCATGGTTCTAAACACTCTCTTCTGTATCTTTACTCATAAACAGCCTGATCATAACGCATCATGGTCAGTTCTGAAAAATCTCTCTGATAAGTAAGCGTTTTTCCTTCGCACATTTTTTTCAGTGCTTCAGCATAATCTGCGCCTGCTGCAAAAGACAGCGGAACACCGCCACCAAAACGTGGATTGATTTCTATAAATTCCGGCTTTTTCTCACTTTCCCCATTTTCCTCCAGGAAACATTGTATGGTCATAGGACCGATAACTCTGCCTTCCTGATTCAATGCTTCCAGAAGCTTTTCTGTCTCCCGAATCACAATTTCCTGTTTGACTGTCCTGCTCTTTGTGACTTCCCCTGACCGCACTTCTAAGCGGATCCGTGGAACGATAAAAACCGGTTTCCCCTGCAGGTCACATAAAGCATCTATGGTATATTCCGTTCCGGATGCGCACTTTTGTATCATAGGATTTTTTACATAATCCCGGAAGAATTCCAGTTCCTTTCGGCTTGATATCCGGAATACCCCTTCACTTCCCATTCCATCGAGAGGCTTGATGATCAGTGGATAGCTGTCCTGCTCACCTTCCTGCGTAAGAAGTGCCTGTACCTCCTGCTCAGAAAGAGTATAGGGTGCCGGAACATTATATTTCCGGAAAAATCCGGCTGTCTGCAGCTTATCATTACAGATATCGATTACCGGCTTTTCCGACAAGATCAGCTTCACTCCGATTGCTTCAAACTGTTCTCTGGCTTCATTCAAATAAGAAAACTCCAGTTCAAATAAGGGAATCAGAAGATCAATTTTTTCCTGCTTACAAATTTTTACTAAAGTCTCAATATAGCCATCTTCCTTGCACCTTGGAATCTGATAAAACGCATCCACAAAGCGCCTGGCCGGATTCTGTAAGGAGGCATCCACACCAACCACTCGAAACTGCGTTTTCAGATGTTCAATCAGCTGTATTCTTTTTCCAATAGAGGTCAATAAAAGATTCATCTGCTTCTCCTTTATCCTGCAACATTGTCTATGATGCATCAATTCCATGCCAGGTCAAAAACACAGGAAATCTACTTCATCGCCTGATATTTTATCTCCGCAATCTTCCAGTCAGATTCATTGTCGATATCCTGTACTTCCATTTCATCTACCACATAAGGCAGTATGCTTCCCAGCATCAGCTTTTTGTTTTCCTTATAGGCCGGTACCTTAAAGCAGTAAAACTGCCCCACATCATGATATTCCTTCTCCAGATCCTGGGATCTGCTGTCAATGTATTCCAGATATTTAAATTCCAGCTGTCCGTTTCGGATTACCATAGCACGCTGAGGCGGATAAGAAAACTGCACCACCGGGATCAGTGTATCTGCATCAGATGCTTCCAGCTGCCCCATGGCATCCTTTATCTTTTCAGCAGTTACAAAAGGTGCTGTGGGATAAATGCAGCATGCTACATCAAAAAACTGTCCCCGTTTTTCGTATTCATCGATCACTTCCAAAAGTACATCATTGGTTGTGGCAAAGTCTCCTGCTGTTTTCTCACTACGATAAAAGGGTACCTTTGCACCATACTGTTTTGCAATTTCAGCGATTTCTTCATCTTCTGTGGAAACCATGACTTCGTCAAACAATCCGCTGGCCACTGCAGCCTCAATGGAATATGCCAATATGGGTTTTCCCAAAAATGGTTTGATATTCTTACGTGGTATTCTTTTACTGCCGCCACGGGCGGTGATAATAGCTAAACGTTTCATGCTGCTTCCTCTTTCTTACGTGCTGTCCGTAGTACGGCAACCAGGGTACCGATAAAACCTGCCAAAGAGATAACCTGCAATAAATACCAGGTCGTTCCCGCATATCCGGCCATAACCGCACCGGTTGCGGCCCCATAGCTGACCACATCCTCTAAGCTGTAACATCTTACAAAATCCATACCATATAACAGATTGGCAACCAAATAGCCACTACATAAAATAGTCAGCACAAACATGCCCAGCCCATAGTAACGGCTGTATTCTGCCCAGTTTCTTTTCACCACCTGATAAGTCAGGCAAATCAACATGGAAAAGAGTAAAGTAGGTACCAAAAGCAGATGCCATGGTGCCTGCATAGAGGTAATGATTCCTGCCAGCGCAGGTACCGTTCTGGCAATAGCATCCCATGGGAAGCAAAGCAGAGAACCACTCATAAACACTGCTCCCATGATCAGGAAAACCAAACCATTCTTTTTCTCCTGCTTTTCCACCTTATCACCATAAATAAGCAGCAGATATAAAAATGCAATCACCCCTGCCAGCATGGTGATACCCAGACCAATAGGCGCTGCTTCAGATATCCCCTGTGTCCCGAAATCATGAGAAGGGCCGGCCTGGTAGAAGCCCATAAAAAGCTGTGCCACCTGAAGTCCTTTTTCCTGAATTCTCTGTCCTGCAAATGGATTTAAAATAAACTGTCCGGATTTCACATAATAAAATAAAGTATATAAATATGCTATATTCCAAAGTACAAAAAAACCTGCCGCTTTTCCAAGACTTGCCCAGAAAGCTTTTTCTTTCCATTTCTTCACAGCGATGAATAAAGCAATCACCAGGGTAATACATACCACCACAAAGGCAAACATTTGTGCACGTAATACTCCGGTAAGCCCCAGAGTCAACAACACCCATCCGGGTATTTTTTCTTCTTCCATGCTGCCCAGGAGTAATTCATATACGCCCACGATAACCAAAGGGATAAATAAAATTGCCAATACTTCTCCCAGTTCTGTTTCCCCATATAACAAAGCACATCTATAAATCGCTGTACAATATACTGCAGCTCCCAACAGTCCTGTATATGCATCTTTCCAAATACGCTGAAAACTATAATATGCCACCAACACGGTAAACACATTCACCAGTAAAAGCATTCCACGGAAAGCTGCCTGTACAGAAAAACCAAGCATCCGAAGTGCCACTGCTACGTAAAGGAAAGTATCTCCATATTGATGTGCAAAAGACAGTCCTGCCGGATCTATCCATTCCGGTTTTGCCCACATGGTGATGCCAAACTGTCTGATTCCTTCCACCAAAGCTTCCACGCGGCTAAGCTGTTGATACAGTTTTGATCCAACTACCAAAAAGTCAGTCAGAAGTGGCAGTGATGTGACAATCATAAGTGCCACACAGCCTAACATAATATTGATTTTCTTTTGATCTCTTTTCATTTCCATCACACGCTTTCTGCCTTTCTTTGAAGCTCTATATTCTCACTACGTACCAAATCATTCTTCTGAAACTCTGCTTTGCTTATCCCGGAACGTTTCCAAATCCATAATCCTGCCAGACACAACAGGCTAAGCAAAGATATCACTTCTGACACTCGGTAATACCAGGGACTTACAAATCCCACTTTGATATGCCCCTTATACTCACCCGGAATCCTTACAGATACCACATGGTTTTCTCCCGGAGCCACCTGTAATAGCGTACCGGAATCCACATCCTCCGCTTGATACCCTCGGTAATACAGCATTGGAAGCTGTACAGTCTGGTCATCCACACCAGCATTCTCCACCATCATGTCCACCTGCAGTGCTTTCTTCTGATAGGATTCCACCGTCACCGATTCCGGATAAACCACCTGTCCCTCTTTCAGGAGACTTTCATCTGTATCCACAGGCAAATACTCCCTTCCGGATAGATAGGAATTGCCCATGCCATGATTGTCATAAAGATAATAGAAAGCTGCTGAATTCAACAAATCACTAAAGAAAATGCCGGTAGGCAAAAGTACCAGCAGAAGTGTTATTCCAACATAAGCCTTCCACTCCCTATTTCCCAGATTCTTTTTTATCCAATCCCAGGTGATGCATCCAATGACTGCAAGAAAAAGAGCTGCCATTTCCAATAATCTGGTTGGATACTGTAGTGCTGATATCAGTCTCTGCATGACGCCGCCCAGACTGTGTAACAAATCCCAGGGGAAGTATACAGACGACATCCACAAACACAACATCCCTAATATGGCGCAGCTTAATGCCCATTTTCTATCCACTGCCACGCCGGAAGCACCTTCCATATGCTTTCCACAGACATCCGGTTCCATGATAGTTTTCTCATGTTGGCCGCTTCGCAGTCTGCCACAGTACCATACATACCAGAAACACACCAGTACAAAGATCAGTCCTATTCCCAAAGAAAAAGGAATCTCTCCTGCCATCCCCCCTGAGATATCACTATCTCGGGAACCTGCAAAATGGAACAAGCCCAAAAGCTGTGGCACCAAGCTACCATATCCTTGTATGGTTCGGGTATATACATTATCGCTGGTTATGATCAGCTTTTCATGCATCATATAATCCAGAAACGGTATCAGGAACCAGGCATTTATCAGGATCGTCACTCCAACCGCCTTTATGCCCGCCAGCAGCGTTTCTTTTCGGCATACATTCCGGATATAAATCAAACACAATAGTAGACCAAACAGTGCTGCCAATTCACAGGTAAGCACATGACACTGTATGATGCCGGTCATCGCTATTACCAAAATGAGCCAAACATTTTTGTATTCTTTCTTTGCTGTATCCTCTGTCAATAATCTCCACAAACCATAAAACAGCAGTGGTAAAAAAATCATAGCTGTATACTGGCCCAGATGGTCCTTCAGGTACATACAGATAAACCGGTACATATTGAGGGTATATAAAGCGCTTCCGAAGACGCCGATATACCGATTTTGAAACATTCTGGAAAAGCTAAAATAGGCCACCAGCACCGTAGCGCAGTTGACCAGAAATTTATAAAACAAATATGTTGCTCCCATAGGGAATCCCATGATTCGTAAAAAGGCAGGCAGATACAGAAACGTATCACAGTAAAAAATACCTGTTGCGTACCCATGTCCCTGCAGCCAGCCCGGCTGAATACGCACCGGAAACTGACCGGAAAGGAGACCTTCCTTAATTCCTTCCACACGAAGCAGATGATATACGGTATCCGCTCCGGCAATCACATACCCTGAAAACAGCGGCACAGATGCCAGGACTATCATTCCACCCAGACATAAAACCAGAGTTCTATCAGAGATATCATACTCCTTCCATTTTCTGCCTATGGAAAGATACAGTCCATCCAATGTACCAAACACCAGAAGCCAAAAGGTAAACCACATGATGTTTCCAAGCTTAGACTGAGCCACTTGCGCCCCAAGCACACTGACCGATCCACCCTCGGCCAGAGTCACTCTGATTTGTGCTTCTTCGATGCTTTCTTTTACCCAGACCATGGTTTCTGCTTCCTGCAGCCCACTGTAGAGCATACAGGTATTGCCAAGCAGTCCTCTGTAAGAAACATTTTTCCCTGTGATGGTCCAGACATTCAGGCAATCCTGCTCTGTTTGATAATGCAGTACAGCTTTATAGATTCCGGGTTTCAGCGCAAAGGAAGAACTCTCGAAGGAAACCTGTCCTTCCTCATTTTCAACCATTTGAAACTGCTCATTTCCAATATCTATTTGCTGCTTGGGCGTTACCAATCCCACCAGACAACACAGCAGAACGATACACTGCACCAAAAGAATCCATATCCACTTTTTATGCAAGCTCAGTCCATTTCTCATACTCTACTCACAGTCCATTTCTATACTCTGCTCAAAACGCTTTCTTTTCATCCAAACAAGCCAAATGACAAATCCTATCAAAGTAATAACAGAAATCCAATCTGCCACATGCCAGTACCACTGACCGTCAAAATCGATCACCACTGTCCCCTGATAATGAGCCGGTATTTGTACCCGAAGGATTCCTTCATCGCCGATTACAATAGGAAGCTGCTCCCCGGTAGTCTGATCTACTGCATGATATCCAATGTAGTAAAGCAGGTTTGCTTCCAGATAGCTTTCTTTATCTCCCTGATTTGCACAGGGAATTTCCATGTGGCTGTATTCTTTCTCATACTCACCAAAGGTTACATTTTCTCCGGCTATCAGCCTGTTATAAGGCAAATTTTTCAAATTTTCTATATCGGTATCCATGATCAGATATTCCATACCGCTGACCATTTCGCTGCCCATAGCCTCCGGGTTGCGAAGTCCTGACCAGAATTTATGAATCAAATCATCATCCATAAAGAAGATTGCTGTAAAAAGTGTTAAAATCAGAATCGATCCCGACCAAATAGCAACCATCTTTTTATGGTTCTCTTCCATAAACAATTTCAGTAATACACATCCCACAATAGTAAAACTGATGCTTACGATTACCAGGAAACGGTAAGGGAATTGTATACTGGAAATCACTTTTTCAAACACAGTTGCGCTGGATACTATGGCTTCCCAAGGGAAAATATGTAAACAAAAGGCGGAGGCTAATGTTCCAAGACATACCGCCATTTTACCCATTCCCCAATATTCACTCTTTTGGTACTTTTCACGATACAGAATCCATACATAATAAAATACAATGGCACTCAGGAGAAAGGCCATACCCATACCAAAAGGTCGTACATTTCTCATCCCTTCGTAAATCATGTAGGCTTCCCCGCCTGCCCACTGGAACAGCGATAACAACTGTGCCACAAACAATCCTTTGTACTGGATATGATTCACAAAGTTAAATACACGCATTTCCAAATGCATGCTGTAATCCAAAAATGGCACCAAAAACCAAAGGGATAACAGCACTGATATAACAGCTGCAATGGCAAGAGTCCAGAACGTTTCTTTACGGAAGGTTCTCTTCCAAAGCACAACACATATGATGATGGTAAAAAGGCAGGCAAACTCTAAGCTCAACACGTGAGATAAGACCAGTCCGGAATACCCGATAATCAATATCACGATGTTCTTCTTTTCTTTTGCCCTTTCTTTATCTTCTCCAAAAATCTGCCACAGGCCATAGCAGATGACCGGGAAGAAAGTCATGGCTGTATACTCACCCACTGCACCACGCATATAAATGTTGTATAAGCGGTACAAAGATAACGTATAAATAGCAGTACCAAAAAGTCCCACTGCTTTACTCTTAAAAATATTTTTGAAACAATAATAGCACACAAATACTGTTACAAAGTTGAGCAGCACAACACCCATCTTGTAACTTTGCATCAGGTCAAATCCCAGCAAATGAAGAAGTGCTGTAGGCCACAGGAACACATCCCCATACATAATGGAAACGGGATATCCCAGACCATTTAACCAGTTAGGATGCATTCTGGCAGGGAACTGTCCTGCTTTCCATGCCTGCACGATTCCCTCAATACGGGTAAAATGGAAGTACACATCGTCATCCAAATGAATGTAGTCGATAAACATGGGATAGGATGCAATAAATCCAATCACGACTAGCCAAAAGCCCACTTTTTTTGTACTCGGATCTATTTTCCTGTTTTTCCCAAAAATATAAATCCATAGAATACCATCTGCAAATGCAAAAAAGAGCAGACAATATACCAAATAGATACCATACTGCAATCCGGTCTGCTGCAAAGTCATTCCTCTAAACCAAAGAGCCCCGGCACCGGTATAGTAAATCTTGATTCGCAAAGAGTCTGTATCGTTCTTTAACCGAAAGGTAACACCTGTGGAATTGGTCTTGTCCCGGTCATGAAGAGAAAACGCATTTACCAACAACTCCCCATAGCCAAGACTATCATCCTCAATTTTACAAACCTGTTCCCCTGTGCCTTCAAATTGAAGTTCCACACGGTACAATCCCTTTTTCAGAGAAAGTGGACCTGTACTAAGGCAGATATCCCCTTCCATACCGCTCAGTTCATCGATATAGAAATCCCCATTCTCCTGAAATTCACCTGCATATATCTCATAATCATTTTGAGAAAAACTGATTACTTCTTTCTGT
The DNA here is from genome assembly GCA_051880335.1 of Lachnospiraceae bacterium. Taxonomy (GTDB): domain Bacteria; phylum Bacillota; class Clostridia; order Lachnospirales; family Lachnospiraceae; genus 1XD8-76. The sequence continues at coordinate 1,585 of JBJENT010000110.1, read as the reverse complement.
TCAAAGCTCTTTACAAGCAAAAATACTAAAACAAGCGCTTCTAACAAAAAGAGAATGCCCCAAATCAGATTCCCTTTTATTCTATTTTCTTTACTTACGAACTTTTTCATTTTCGTATTTCCAGCTGAGATATTCTCTACATTATTCTGATCAATCATAGGTTCTATTCTACTCTTATCCACGTAATTTCTTCTTCCACTTTCTGGCTGTATTTAATGCCACATAATACAGGAAAAATCCCAGATTGCTCTTCATATGAAGAGCCGCCAGCTTCTTTTCCTCAGCTCCAATTTCCTTTTGATAATACTCGTTCTCCTGGAAATCCGGGAAATATGTTTTCATACCATCCCGAAGCTCAGCCAGGAAGGATAATTTCCGGTGTTTTACCCCGGACATATAAGAAAACAAGGTTGTGATATAATATAATTCTGCAAAGCGAAATTCTATTTCAGCCCGATATTCTTCCAGAAAGCCTCTGGAAGCACATTCCATCACCAGCAGCTCGCAGGATTTCATCCGGTCTCTGCACTTTGCTTCGGAAATATAATGCACCGTAGATACATTATGCTGATAGTAGTAATACATGGGCTCGTTAATCTTTTCGAAACGCCTGCAATATAACATCCACACGGTGCCCGCACAGTTATCTTCATAAAAGATTCCTTCCGGGAAATTCAATCCATGCTCCTGTATCATGCTGTGTCGGTATACCTTGATCACCATGCTTCCCGGCCGCATGGCCAGTTTTTTATGCTGTTCCAAAGTACATAGTCCCGTCTGATCATCCGTATTATTCCGGATAATGGTTCCCACTTCCATGGTGTGTTCTGTGACCAGATTATAATCACACCCCACCACATCAGCACCGGTCTCTTCTGCCTTCCGGATCAGCTTCTCATAAAAATCCGGAGTCACCCAGTCATCACTGTCAATAAAACCGATCCATTCTCCAGTGGCCACCTTCAGGCCTTCATTTTTTGCACCGCCCTGCCGCTTATTCTGACTGTAATGGATCACCTTAAAACGTTCCGGATAATCCATTTCATACTGCCTCAGAATTTCCAGGGAATTATCCGTAGATGCATCATCCACTGCAATAATCTCTAAATCCTTTAAAGTCTGATGAATCAGAGAATTCAAACAATATTCTAATTTTCCATCTCCGGCCATGTTATAGACCGGCACGATTACGCTGCATTTCATCTATTCTCTCCCAACATCAGCCTTCGCTTCACATCTCAATACACTGGCATTCCATTTTCGATAAAAGCTTTATTTCTGCTTTTCTAATGTTGCTTTTCCACCTTCAATACGGTAAATCATGTCGCATTTTTCAATGGTCTGCAGTCTATGGGCAATAATAACCAGTGTCTTACGACCCTGCAGGCTGTTAATGGCATCCATAATAGCCGCCTCTGTATCATTATCCAGCGCTGAGGTAGCCTCGTCCAATATCAGCACTTCCGGATCATAATAAAGCGCTCTGGCAATACCCAGTCTCTGTCTTTGTCCGCCTGAAATGCGGATACCCCGTTCCCCGATACCGGTATTCAGTCCCTCCGGCAAGCCACGCACAAACTCATCC
>JBJENT010000109.1:0-16188 GCA_051880335.1 Lachnospiraceae bacterium | reverse complement strand
ATCCTGTACCGTAGATACTTTCCTTGTCTCCAAAAGCCGCTTTGCTTCTACTACTTTCAAAAGTACTTCCGGTACTGCTTTCTTTTTGACCACAAAATATGTATTTGCGTCACTCATAATATTCTCCTCATTTTGTTCGTCATGCAAAGACAATTGTTTTTCACTGAGGGATATTCTATCATAGTAGTCTTGTTTGACGCAACCAAAAAATTGTTTTTTTTGACGTACATAGACAAGAGAGCGGGAGCGGCGTGTCGCTTTTCATACAGACACGCCGCTCCTGCTCTCTATTCTATGACGTCCTTTATTTTTTGGACAATCTTCTGATACTCTTTTATGACTTCCTGATGATGCCTGAGGATATAAATGGTTTTCTCATCCCTGGCAGCCATTTCCAGTTTTTTTGCCGCCTCCGAAAGTTCCAATGCACCAATGGTGTTTGAAGTACTCTTCATGCCATGGGCATATACCTTATAATCTTTCCAGTTTTCTTCCTTTAAGGCCTCCTGCATTTTTTTATCGAATTCTTCCTGTACATAGCTGGAAAGAACATCTTTGTAGATATCTTCTGAGCCTGCACAGTATGTCATTCCGGTTTTGGTATCCAGAAAGTCCAGTCTGTCAAGGAAATCCTGATGTTCATCCGAAACCATCTCCATGGTCTCCTGAATCATATTTTCCGGCAGATACTGCTTTATGATTCTTTCCAGATTCTCACTGTCGATGGGCTTGAAGATGGTACCTGCAAAGCCTGCCCGGTCATATTCCTCTTTTGCACCACTGACCGCATTTGCGGTCAGTGCAATAACCGGTGTATCTTCATTCTTATTTTCTTCCAACTCTTTCATCTTCCGGAAGGTTTCCACACCATCCATTTCCGGCATCATATGATCCATGAAAATAATATGATATTTCTCTTTCTGCACTTTTTGCAGGCACTCCGCACCACTATATGCTGAGTCTACCTGGATTTTTGTACGCTTCAAAAGAGACTTCATCACTTCCTGATTCATCGCCACATCATCTACCACCAGAATTTTAGCTTCCGGAGCCCTGAACATTTCCCGATGGCTCTCTTTTTTCACATGGTCCTTCTCATATCTCATGATAAAACTGCCAATCGGTTCAAAAGAGACCACCTTCTGCGGAATCGTTACCCGGAATTCGCTTCCCACATCTACGATACTGGATATCTCAATGCTTCCACCCATCATATCCAGCAGCTGTTTTGTAATGGCAAGCCCCAGGCCGGTTCCTTCAATATTTCTGTTTTTCACCTCATCCACTCTCTGGAAGGACTGAAACAGTTTTTCTCTATTTTCTCTGGAGATACCGATACCGGTATCTTTCACAGTTACTTTCAAAAGTATTTCCGAATCTGATATCTTTTCATAATCCAAAGACAGAATGACACTTCCCATTTTGGTGTACTTTACAGCATTGGTCAGCAGATTGAATATAATCTGCCTTACACGTACCTCATCTCCCAGCAGCGTTCCCGGAATATCCGGATTATTTTCCACTTGGAAATCAAGATCCTTTTTTCTGACACGCATATAAATCACGCTATAGCAGTCTTTGATCAGATCATATAACTCATAATTGATATGTATAAGCTCCATCTTACCACTTTCGATTTTGGTAAAATCAAGCACATCATTTACAATAGAAAGAAGAGTCTGGCTGGCTGTCTGAATATTCAGCGCATAAGAAGTGATATTCTCATTGTCTGATTCCCGAAGGATCATTTCATCCATACCAAGTACCGCATTGATAGGTGTACGGATTTCATGGGTCATATTGGCCAGAAAAAGGCTTTTGGCACCATTGGCATTCTTCAGCTCTTCCATAGTTTTTCGGAGTTCCTTTTCCTGTCTTTCCAGATCCTTTTGCTGTTTCTCGTATACATAGGACTGATATTTGAAAATAGCCCCGAAAATACCGGTAACAATAATGACAGACTGAATATTATCAATGGCATTGGTCAGGGGACTGCTGAGAGGCGTCACGTATTCCGGCTTCCACACCTCCAACAATAGGTATCCGATCACACACAGCGCATTAAAAAAATACAGAATAAAACAGATTTTCCCTTTCAGCAAAAGAAGGGAGAAAATCATGCCCAGAATAATCCAGGCAATCATACCGCTGTTGATTCCGCCATTATAAAAATACATAACCGGCAGCAAGATAAAATTGGCCGATACGATAATCAGGATGGCTGCAGCCTGTGGTTTTTTCAGGACATTGGATACCAGAAGCGACAGACCTACCATGACAATAAGTGCTGCGATCTGTATCGTTCCAAATACATCATTTCCAAACATCGCACTGATAAAAAGTGCGGCTATCCCTCCGATAAATGCTGCCAGCAGAATAAGATTCAGCAGTTTATGCTGAATATCCAGCTCATCATTCATCCATTTGTTCCAAAATCTTTTCAAGCTTTCCATTTGAATTTCCCCACACAGAATCTATAAAGGAGCAGAAAAACTTTTCTGCTCCTTCACATCCTGTCTTTTCTTATTTTAAGAAATCTTTTGCTTTCTGATAAATACCTTCTGCATCCAGACCATATTTTGCAAGAAGTGCTCCTGCAGGACCGGATTCACCGAACTGGTCATTCATACCAACTTTCAGAACAGTTGTTGGACATTTTGCAGAAAGTGCATCACAAACAGCGCTGCCAAGACCGCCGATCACGGAATGTTCTTCCACTGTGATTACTTTTCCTGTTTTCTTTGCAGATGCTACGATCAGTTCTTCATCCAAAGGTTTGATTGTATGAATATTGATCACTTCTGCATCAATACCATCTGCAGCAAGCTTTTCTGCTGCACCGAGAGCTTCTGCTACCTCAATACCGGTTGCTACGATGGTAACATCTTTACCCTCGCGAACAACAACACCTTTACCCATCTCGAATTTATAGTCTGGGGTGTCGTTGATTACCGGCACTGCGGAACGTCCAAATCTCAGATAAACAGGTCCCACATGATTAATAGCTGCTTCTACAGCTGCTTTTGCTTCCACATCATCAGATGGAACAATCACTGTCATGCCCGGAATAGTTCTCATCAGGGCAATATCTTCAAAACACTGGTGGGTAGCACCATCTTCACCAACTGTAATACCGGCATGTGTAGCACCGATTTTCACATTTAAGTGTGGATATCCGATGGAGTTACGAACCTGTTCAAAGTTACGTCCGGCTGCAAACATGGCAAATGAACTGATAAAAGGAATCTTTCCACAGGTAGCAAGACCTGCTGCGATACCTGTCATATTACACTCTGCAATACCGCAATCGATAAACCGATCCGGAAAAGCTTTTTTGAAAACACCTGTCTTGGTAGCGCCTGCAAGGTCTGCATCCAAAACTACCAGATTGGGATATTTCGCGCCACATTCAGCAAGCGCATTACCATAACTTTCTCTTGTCGCAATTTTCTTAACATCTGCCATGATTATTCACCTGCTTTCTCTAATTCTTTATCGATTTTCTCGAGGTCTGCCATAGCGATTGCAAACTCTTCGTCATTCGGAGCTTTTCCGTGCCATCCGGCATTGTTTTCCATAAAGGAAACACCCTTACCTTTTACAGATTTCATAACGATAGCGGTAGGCTGACCCTTTGTTTCTCTTGCTTCTTTGAAAGCAGCACGGATTTCATCGAAATTATGAGCATCAATATTGATTACATGGAAATTGAATGCTTCAAATTTCTTATCGATTGGATATGGAGAACATACGTCTGCAATATTTCCATCGATCTGAAGTCCATTATTATCTACTACTACTACCAGGTTATCCAGTTTGTGGGCACCTGCAAACATAGCAGCTTCCCAAACCTGTCCTTCCTGGATTTCACCGTCTCCAAGTAATGTATAAGTTCTATAGGATGCGCCATCCATTTTAGCAGCCAGTGCCATACCAACTGCAGCAGAGATACCCTGGCCCAGAGAACCTGATGACATATCCACACCAGGTGTTTCCTGCATACATGGATGTCCCTGTAAATAGGAACCCAGGTGACGAAGTGTCAGAAGATCTTCAACCGGAAAATAACCTCTGTTTGCCAATGTGGAGTAAAGACCCGGTGCTGTATGACCTTTCGATAATACAAAACGGTCTCTGTCCGCTTTCTTTGGATCTGCAGGATCAATGTTCATTTCCTCGAAATACAGATAAGTAAAGAGATCAGCTGCTGATAAAGATCCACCGGGATGACCGGCTTTTGCACTATGAACAGCTTTTACGATTCCTTTACGAACCTCATTTGCTTTTTTCTGAAGTTCTACGTTAGTCATTTTTTTGTTCCTTTCCTTTTCATTCTTATATATTTACACATGCTTATTTTGGGCATGCATAATAATCTTATCCTTACCACGGAGACATCATATCATTCTAAATCAGTGGATATTTATCTGTCAGTTCTTTTACAATGGCTCTTGCCTCAGGAACTTTTTCTTCTCCACCGTTGATAATCAATGCAATGGCTTCTGCAATCTTATCCATATCCTCTGTGTTCATACCACGGGATGTCACTGCAGGAGTACCAAGTCTGATGCCGCTTGTTACGAATGGCTTCTGAGGGTCGTTTGGAATAGTATTTTTATTGGCTGTAATATGGGCCTCATCCAGAAGTTTTTCAATCGCTTTTCCGGTCAGACCTTTCTTACTTAAATCAACCAGCATCAGATGGTTATCTGTACCACCGGATACAATATCCACACCTCTGCTTAACAGACCTTTGCAGAGTGCCTGTGCGTTATCTACGATACCCTGTGCATATACTTTAAAGGATGGATCCAGTGCTTCTTTAAAGCATACTGCTTTGGCAGCAATCACATGCATCAGAGGGCCACCCTGAATACCCGGGAAGATTGCTTTGTTAAAGTTGAAGCGGTCTGCTTCTGCCTGGTTGCAGAGAATCATACCACCACGTGGTCCGCGAAGGGTCTTATGTGTAGTTGTAGTAACCACATGTGCATGAGGGAATGGACTTGGATGAAGTCCTGTTGCAACAAGACCTGCAATATGTGCCATATCAACCATTAAGATAGCACCTACTTCATCTGCAATCTCTCTGAAACGTTTGAAATCTATGGTTCTGGCATAAGCGGATGCACCTGCAATGATCATTTTCGGTTTGCATTCCAGTGCGATTTCCCGTACTTTATCATAATCAATAAAGCCTTCATCATTGACACCATAAGGTACACAGTGGAAATATTTACCGGACATATTTACCGGTGAACCATGGGAAAGATGTCCGCCATGATCCAGATTCATACCCATATAAGTATCACCCGGCTCCATTACTGCAAAGAACACTGCCATATTTGCCTGTGCACCGGAATGGGGCTGTACATTTGCATAATCACAGCCAAACAGCTTTTTGGCACGATCTCTTGCCAGATCTTCTACCACATCCACGCACTGGCATCCGCCATAATATCTTTTTCCCGGATAACCTTCTGCATATTTGTTGGTCAGCGGGCTTCCCATAGCAGCCATAACTGCTTTACTTACCCAGTTTTCAGAAGCAATCAGTTCAATGTGACTGTCCTGTCTTTTCTGCTCCTCAACAATAGCCTGTGCAATCTCCTCATCTATTGCACGTACTTCGTCCAATGAATACATAATATTCTCCTCCTCATATTGCATTCTGTGTGTCTGCAGGCAAATTATTTTTTGCTCCTCATCCCGACAAACACCTCTAAAATTATATCACATACTGACTCGTTCTGCAATCTCTGCCATCTTTGCTTCGCACAATCTGGTGTCCCCGTGTACTCTGGAATAAGCCAGATATCCGTTCATCCGGTCAATCTTTGTCAGATTGTGACTGCCGCATACCGGACAGACATCCATTTCCAGTTCTTCATGCCCGCAATCATCACAATATGCCAGAGATAGATTGACTCCTTCATAAAATCCCATTTCCATGGCTCTGCGGACCAACACCCGGATTGCCTCCAGATTATAATCAATGGGATATTTTACATACTGTATCTTTCCACCGTTAAAAAGTTCCCAGAAACGGGACTCCAGATCCTGTTTCTGAATCGGCGTAATGTTTTCTGCCACATGACAGTGAAAGCTGTTGGAAACATACTCCCGATCGGAAACTCCTTTTATCACACCATACTTTTCCCGGAACTGTTTTACCTGCAGACCACACAGATTCTCTGCCGGAGTTCCATAGATGGCATACAGATGTCCATCCTTCTTTTTAAACTCATTTACTTTTTCATTGATATGCTTCATGGTGGATAAGGCAAACGCTCCGTCTTCCACCAGAGATTTCCCATTATATAATATCTGCAGTTCGTTTAATGCGGTAATACCGAAGCTGGCAGTTGCCGACTTCAGCAGGGGCTCTATTTTATCGTGAAATCCCAGATGTCCTCCGTAAAAACCTCCTTCACAATAGGCCAGAGGGTTATTGGAGGCTTTCATCTCTCCCAGATAAGCATAGGTCCGGATATGGAGCCTGCGGATCAGTTCCAGATAATAATCCAGCACCTCAAAAAAATCTTTTCCTTCTTCCCGGGCTTTTGCCAGGATCATAGGAAGGTGGAGGGATACCACACCGATATTAAAACGACCTACAAATACCGGCTCATCTTTTTCATCCGCCGGCTCGATTCCTCCCCTTTCAAACCAGGGGGAAAGAAAGGCTCTGCAGCCCATAGGAGAAATCACCTTTCCATACCTTTTATACATATCCGCAATGTATCCTTCCCCGGTAAGAGAAAGCCAGTCCGGATACATGGTCTTGGCAGAGCATTCAATCCCTGCCTCAAACAGTTCCTCCAGTTCACAGCCGGGTCCATGGAGATTCTTATCATATAGGAAAACAATCTTGGAAAACAGCACCGGCTTTTTATGTCCTTTTTTCCCCTGTCCGCCTTTTCTGACCCGAAGCAGGGTAAGGGTTGCCAGCCGGGCAAATTTTCCCCTGCCGATACCGGCAGTCACTGTGATAAACGGATAGTCGCCTCTGCTGGATGCCACAGTATTGAACTTATATTCCCAGCCTTGGAATCCCTGCTGCATGTCTCTGCTCACATCTTCAAAGGCCTGCTTTTCCGATACCTCCCGGGAAAGGCCTAAAGATAGATATTTGTCCAGATATTTCTGATAGGATTTTTCTGCATAGGGTTCCAGCAGTTTATCCACTTCCGGCACGGTAAACCCGCCATACTGCTGACTTGCCGCGGAAAGAATGATATCCCCCATCACGTCAAAAGCAGTGTCCAGGGATTTCGGTTCGTTGTACCATACACTTCCCATTTCAAATCCGCCACGCAGCACTTCTCCGATGTTGAACAGACAGCAGTTCATGGTGTCCCGTCTGGCTGACATATCATGGATATAAATATAACCATCCCGGCTTGCCTGAATCTCCTCCTGAGTCAGGAAAAATTTCTGATACATTTCTTTATTCAGTTCATTGAAGGTCAGACTTCTTCTGGTGGATACCAGGGCAGAATCGGTATTGGCATTTTCTTTATCTCCAATGTACATGATCGCCATGCTTTTTTTGTATACTTCATCCAGCATGTGTACAAAGTCCTGCTTATAGTTCCGATAATCCCGATAGCTTTTTGCCACAGCAGGATTAACCTGCTCCAGAGCATATTCCACCACATTATGCATATCCATAATGGTGGCCTCGTTTTTCCCCAGTTCATCCAGCTTTTCCTGCACCAGATCTGCAATCCTTGCATGATCTTCTTCGGTAAACTGTACCATGACTCTGTATGCACTTTTGTCCACTGCCCTGAGTACTTTTTCCATCCGGAAAGGTACTTTACTGCCATCTTTCTTGATTACTTTTCTCATCCCAATTACCTTCATGCTTCTTTTTATACTGTCTTCCCTATCCTGTATACTCTGTCAGAATGTTCTGCAGATAATCCACATACTGCTTCTTTACCTCTTCCGGCGATGTGATTTTTGCCTGATTTCCGATGCCTGCCAGCCAGCCAAAGAACTGACTGCTGACCGCCACCGTCACATGGACAGCGAAATGCTCTGCATCGATCTTCTGCAGGGAAACATCCTTTCCAAACCGGTCAAGCACCACCCCCACCAGGGAATTTGGAAACTGAATCGTCACTTTTTCTTCTTCCCCACCATACATGCCAAAGGTTTTCCTGGAGTAGTCATGAATGTTACATTTGGTGAAGGCCTCATATCCTTCTCTTTTTTCTTCCAGAAGCTCCATGGGACCGATCTTATCCACACGGAAATGCTTGATGATTTCCGCATCATGATCATAGCCCACCAGATAATAGTTTTCATTATCCCATAGAAGTGCCCAGGGACTGATCTGATAAACCAGACCACCCTTTCTGGGGACCAGATTCTTTTTCAGATTCCATTCCAGATATTGAAAGGTAATCTGCTTATTTTCCTGCATGGCTTTATGGATTCCGTCTACCCGGTAGTAGATGCTTTCATTCTCATTTTTGATCCGGTCCGGAGACACTACCTGACGTTTCAGCTGATGTGCCTGGTGCCTGCTGACCAGACTTTCCAGCTTTTCCACCAATACCTTGGATTTGGATGCGGTGATAAACTTGGATGCTGTTACCGCATCTACGAGCAGCTTACACTCCGGTAGTTCAAACTCTCTGGATGCAATATAATAACCATTCTTGTCCCGACTGGAATTATATACAATATCCAGACCGAAATCCTGCAGATAGGATACATCACTGTAAATGCTTTTCCGTTCTGCTTTGATGTCTTCCCTGGCCAGTTTTTCCAACAGGACAGACATGGGCATGGGATGCTCTTCATCGGTCTGCTCCATCAGTATTTTCATAATATATAACAGTTTCAGCTTTTGCTTTTCAGATTTTGCCATAAGCTTCTTCTCCCAGTATGGTATACAGCTGCTGCAGATTGTCTATCTCGTAGTCCAGCGTTACGCCCTTGTCATTTTCTTTCCCATCCGGGTTGTACCAGCAGGCGCAGACACCGGCATTGTTTGCTCCCCGCATATCGGAGGTCAGGGAATCCCCGATCAGAATGGCATTTTCCCTGTGAAAATCAGGAATTCTTTCAAATGCTTTTTCAAAAAATTCCGCTCTTGGTTTTTCAAATCCCAGTTCATCTGATATAAAAACCCCGTCCACGATCCGGTCAAACCCGGAATTTTTCATCTTAATATTTTGTGTGATGACCACTCCGTTGGTCACCATATACTGCCGGTAGCCCAGTTCTTTTAAGTGGATAAGCAGTTCCAGCGAATCATCGATATAGAAGGTCTTTGTCCCCAGTTCTCTCTGATAGCGCTCCTGTATACTGACCGGATCAATATGGGTAATATTCTCTGCCGCAAAAAAATCCCGAAATCTCCCCGGTAAAAGCTCCTGCTTCGTGATTTCTCCAAGCTCCAGTCTTTTCCAATATCCCTCATTAATAGCGGAATACCGGGCAAGCATCTCTTCTGTCATAGTGACACCATACTGCGCAAGGCAGACGCCCAGTGCGTATCGTTCTGACTGCTTAAAATCCAGCAGCGTACCGTCCAGATCCCACAATAATGTGTCAAATCTTCTCATTTTCTTTCTCCATAACAGAGACGAGATACGCTCTGCGAATCTCGCTCTGATTAGCGGTCGCCATAACAAAAAGATGTTCATGCAAGCATGAACATCCTGTTTTTTCTCTACTCTTCTATTTTGGACTCCTCATTGCCCTCTGTAAGTGCTTTTGCATCTTTACTTTTCCGCCATTTGATTCCAATAAAACAGGCGGCTACAACCAATAGGACAATCAATATAAAAACAAAGGCATATGCCAAAAAATTAAGTGCAAATAAAGTAATCGGACTATTCATCTGTTCTCTTTCCTCTCCGTTTCTCTCTGGGATTATCTTATCATTCATACCCCTTCATCGTCAAGTAACTCCTGCCCATCTGCCGCAGTGGTTGCCAGTCTGTCACAACGTTCATTTTCCGGATGTCCGTCATGCCCTTTCACCCAGACGAAGGTCACCTCGTGGGGTTTTTTTGCTTCCAAAAGCCTGGTCCACAGATCCACATTTTTCACTTTGCTTCCACCGGCTGTTTTCCAGTTCTTCTTCAGCCAGTTATCAATCCAGTTCCGGTTAAAAGCATCGGTCAGATATTTAGAGTCTGACACAAGTGTCACTTTGCATGGTTTTGTCAATGCTTCCAGTCCCACAATGGCTGCCATCAATTCCATGCGGTTATTGGTTGTCCTTTTATAACCGGCACTATACTCTCTTTCATGAAGGTTGCCCTTTGAGTCCACATAATGTAATACGGTTCCGTATCCACCCGGGCCATCTGGGTTTCCTCTGGCTGAACCATCTGTATAAATCGTAACTTCCACTTTTTATCCCTTCCATTCCCCGGTCTGCAGAAAGTGTGCTGCCATATCTTCTGCTTCCCGGACTACTTCTTTATCATATCCCATCACCTGCAGCAGCTTGATTGCATTTCGGGAGGTTGCCTTCCCTTTTTGAAGCTCATAAGAGAACTTCACATCCTCTTCTTCGATGGTCTCCTGAAAATGATAATTATCAAAATAGGGTTCCAGAATCTCTGTTAATTCGATATCATGGGTAGCTGCCATGCAAAGTACATTTGGCAGTGCCAGACTTTTCAGAATTCTGCTGGAAGCCGCAATACGTTCTATGGTATTGGTTCCTCTCAGTACCTCATCGACCAGACAAAATACCATGTACCTGTCATCCTGACAGGCATCCATGATCCGCTTCATGGCTTTGATTTCCGCCACATAATAGCTGTCACCGCTTTGCAGATCGTCCCGAAGTGTCATGGAGCTCATCACCCGCATCAAAGGTGCGGAAAACTGTCTGGCATTGCAGGTGCATATGGTCTGTGCAAAGACCACACAAATTCCCATGGTCTTTAAAAAGGTAGATTTTCCGGACGCATTGGAACCGGTGAGCAGTATATTTTTATTCATGGACAGATCATTTTTCACCGGGTTTTCCAAAAGAGGATGATATAGTGCTGTCCCCTCCAGCGTTTCCTGCTGCCACTTTGGAACACAGTACTGCCCCAGAGAAGCTCTGTAATAAGCGATGGAAATGCAGGCATCCAGATATCCTATGGCATGTACCATTTCTTCAATGGTGCCTTTTTCCTTCTTCACAATCCGAAACATGGAAGAAAGCTTCATCAGATTAAAATGAAACAGCATATTCAGATATTCCATCAAAACCGTAACCGGATTGCTGCTTCCAACCGGATTATTCATAGACATTGCCAGTGCGGAAAAATGTGACAGGCCTTCCAGTTTTTTCCCGGCATCTGCGATAATCTGCTGCTCCTTTTCCATGGCCGGTAAATCAGCTTTTCCGATCTCCTCTGCATGCCGCAGCATACGGAGAATATAGGCAAAGCTTACCAGATAGGGATTAACTTTGGCTTTTTCCTTAAAATAATCCACGATACAAACGAGAACCAAAACAAAAAGAAAGCAAAGTCCTGCCACCGGATAAAAGAACAGAAGACCGATTCCCGGCAGGTACATCAGATCCAGTAAAATATGTTTTTTCATACTACCGGGAGATGCCTTTTCCAGCTGATTCATATAATCGGATAAAGCATATTTTCCGGTGGAACCAATCTCGGACATCAATACGGAAAGCTCTGTCCGCTGTGTTTCCTCCTGCTGCAGTTTTTCAATCAGTGCTTCTCTTCTTTGCAGTTCTTCCACCTGCGCCAAAGGTTTTCTCAGCATATGATACAGTGCTTCATGTCCTGCAGAGCTTCTGGTATAGTCGATTCTGCGCATTACCGCATCCATATCCAGATCATTCCATGTGATATCATCCAGCCACATGTCATCTTCCCGGAAGGCTTTCTCAATCTTTACCTGTTCCCTGCGCACCGGTAAAGGAGTCGGCTTTTCTCCATACTCCTCCCGGATTTTTTTCCGATTCTGCTCCTTATCCTGTTTTCTTCTTCGATTTTCCTGTATTAAGATAAGAAGGAGCAATGCAGCGATGATTGCTCCTGTAAGTATCATAGTATTCACACATGTTCCTTTCGCAGTTACACTGGATTTTCCACGTGACACTTGCTTCCATATTTTTTCTACTTCAAATGTCCCATTCCGAACCCATAGGGAATGATCTCTTTCAACAGGTGCACCTCATATTTTTCCGGTGAAATACCAAATATGATTTCAAAGGTTTCCGGATCGCAGAACTCTGTCATAACCTGTCTGCATACCCCACAGGGTGCTGCATACCGGTCCACTTCTCCCTCCGGACTTCCTACCACTGCAATCTTTGCAAACTCTCTGTCGCCTTCGGAAATCGCTTTGAAAAATGCAGTCCGTTCCGCACATACTGTAGGGGAAAAAGAGGCATTTTCAATATTACACCCCTGATAGACTTTCCCATCTTTTGTCAGCAGTGCTGCCCCCACCATAAAATGCGAATATGGGGCATAAGATCTATTTCTGGCTTCCAGCGCCAGTTCCACTAACTTTTCATTGGAAATCATATCGTTCATCCTTTCCAGACTCCATCAACATATCTTGTGCATTTTGCCCAACCCCAAAATACAAATGGGATTTTGATCCCTACAGCAGATCTTTCATACCGAGTACCGATTCTTTTACAAGGGTTCTGAATTTTGCAGATGCTGCATCTGCAGCTGCCTGTACCTCTGCATGGGTAAGCGGGGTTGGAGAAATACCTGCGGCCATATTGCATACGCAGGAAATACCACATATCTTCATTCCCATATGATTTGCTGCAATGGCTTCTACTGCAGTACTCATGCCCACTGCATCTGCTCCCATGATTTTCGCCATCTGCACTTCGGCAGGTGTTTCGTAAGAAGGGCCGGTAAACTGAATATACACACCTTCCTTTAAATCAATGCCATGCTCTTTTGCAACACTGCGGATGCAATCCTGCAGGTCTTTATCGTATACTTCCGACATATCCGGGAATCTGGTTCCCAGTTCATCCAGATTGGCACCCATCAGAGGATTGGGTACCAGAGCCGCAATATGATCGGTAATCAGCATCAGATCACCTGCAGAAAAGCTCTGGTTAATTCCACCGGATGCATTGGTCAGGAAAAGAATCTTCGCCCCCATGAGCTTCATAAGTCTGGCCGGAAGCACCACGTCTGACATAGGATATCCTTCATAAAAATGAACTCTGCCTTTCATGCACACCACCGGGATTTCTCCCAGATATCCGAAAATAAACTTACCGGCATGTCCTACCACTGTGGATACCGGAAAACCTTCCAGCTCACTGTAAGGCAGTTCTGCCTCCACCTTGATTTCATCTGCAAAATCTCCCAACCCGGAACCAAGCACGATAGCCACTTCCGGATGAAAGTCAATCTTCTCCTGAAAACTTTTATAACAATTCATTAATTTTTCGTATGTCGCATTCCCCATTTTAAATACCTCCTATTATTTTATGCAGCAGCTTTTCTTTCTATAACTTTATTCTTTTTATAACCTTTTTCTTTTTATAACTTTTCTGATACCGTTTTTCCCAATTCATTTCTTCTGCTACTGTTATCAGTATACCCTTTTTTTCATAACCGGGCAAGAATTCTGCAAACTATCCAATCGACTTACGGGTATTCTGTAAACCATCCAACCTACTTTACCAACATTCTGTAAACCATCCATCTTCCTCCCGGGATTCCATGAAACCATATTGGTTTTACAGCTGAAATACAATTCCCACAACAGCGCCTACCAGAAACCACAATGCAGGATGAAATTTTTTCAGTTTTTTTACCTGCAGCAGTGCAAAAACGATCACAGCCAGAATGATAGATCCCCATGCCGGCGTGTAGTGATCTTCAACCAAAACAAAAAGAGAGACACTGCACAGCCGGTAAACTGCTCCGCCGATCAGTGCGGTTACCGCAGGACGGATACAGCGAAAAGCCGCCTGTACATACCGGTTCCGGTTAAAGTTTTCCAGAAACTTTGCAATCAGGATGATAATGACAACACTTGGAAAGACAAGCCCCAGAGAAGATACCAGTCCTCCAAACAGCCCAAGTGTCTGGAAACCTGCATAGGTAGACATATTCAGTCCCAGGGGGCCGGGGGTGGATTCGCTGATTGCAATCATATTGGTCAGTTCCTCCATGGTATACCAGGGTTTCGTCTGAGTCAGATCCATTAAAAATGGCAGGGTGGCCGGTCCTCCACCTACCGCAAACAGTCCTATTTTGAAAAATTCAAAAAACAATTCCCAAATCTGGAGCATCATTTTCCACCTCCTGTCTGGTCTTCTTTTGCTGCTACTTTCTTTCCGGAAAACATCTCCAGGAAAATACCCAGTAGCGCTGTCACAAACACAATCAAAATGGTAGGAATACCGGTAAACAAAGCAACCAGAAAAACAACAATGCAGATGACATAGGAAAATAGTCCGGTCAGACTTTTTTTCGCCAGATTCAGTACCGTATTGAGCATCAACGCGCAGACAATCCCACGTACCCCCATCAGAGCATGCTGAAGCCAGATATTGTCCATAAACTGTTCCAGGCAGGCTGCCACCAGGGTAATGATCACCAA
Organism: Lachnospiraceae bacterium; assembly: GCA_051880335.1. Taxonomy (GTDB): domain Bacteria; phylum Bacillota; class Clostridia; order Lachnospirales; family Lachnospiraceae; genus 1XD8-76. Next base: position 1,599 of record JBJENT010000109.1, on the reverse strand, counting down.
CGAAGGGGTGACTATTCCCAAAGTAGAGAAAATCCCTCCCATAATCCCAGCCTTTTTATATCCCACATAAGTGGCAGTATTTACTGCAATGATTCCGGGCGTGCACTGACCAATTGCATAACAATCCAGCAGTTCATCCTCTGTGATCCAGTCTTTCTTTTCTACCAGTTCATATTTAAGCATAGGCAGCATGGTAAGTCCCCCGCCAAAGGTCAGACCACCAATTCTTAAAAATGCCCAGTAAAGCTGTCTAAGTAACTTAAAGTCCATTCTTTCTCTTTTCCTCTTCCTTTTTCTTCTTTTTCCTTTTCCGGTTTTCTTTTCCCGGTTTTTCCTTTTTCCTCTTCGTTTTTGGTCTTTATGTAAACCTGTGAAGGTTTTTCTTTTCTTATCTGTACAGGCATTTATCTTTCTACGGTAAACTCACCTGCATAACAGGTATTCATCATCTCTTCGATTTTTCCCCTGTCCTTTGTCTGGCCAAGCACCCACATAAGCTTCGTGGTAAGAGCCTCTATGGTCATATCTTTTGCAGAAAGAACGCCCAGCTTTTTTGCCAGAACACCCACTTCATACAAATCCAGATTGACACCATTATATTCACATTGGGTAGTCACTACCACTGCGATGCCTTTTTGCATTGCTCTTTCCAGCTCCGGCAGAATGTTTCTTCTGTAATTGGGAATTCCACCGCATCCAAAGGCTTCCAGAATGATCCCGTCATATCCTGCTTCTATGACTGCGTGAAGCAGTCTATCTTCGATGCCGGGATACAGCTTTACAATGGCAATATTGGGATTGAGTTTTATCTCATAATCTGTTTTTTGTAATGTTTGTATCCCATCCCCCAAAGTGTTCTTTCCGCATTTCTCGAAGCGCCAAAAGATTTGACCGTTTTCTATCCTGCCAGCCGGTTCTTCGTTTATACTGTAAAAAGCTTCCAGTTCCCGGGTGCACATCTTTTTCGCCCGGACTCCTTTTATGATCTTTCCTGCAAATACAATAAACACTCCCGGTACGCCACTGACTGCTGTCTGCACTGCCTGGATCAGGTTGCTTATGGCATCACTGCCTTCCTCTTCCATAGCAATCTGGGAGCCGGTCAGAATAACCGGTGTTTTCACAGGCTGCAATAAAAAGCTGAGCGCAGCGGCAGTATAAGCCATGGTATCTGTTCCATGCAGAATGACCACACCATCATAAGATATACTTTCTTTCCGGATTTCTTCAGCAAGCTGAACCCATTCCTCCGGCTGCACGTTGGTGCTGTCCAGATTACAGATCGTGCGGCATTCCAATGCTGCAATCCGGCCAAGCTCCGGAATCCTTTCTGTCATCTGTTTTCCGGTCAGCGCCGGGACCAGACCATCTTCCGTAGGCACACTGGCAATCGTTCCTCCGGTGGATAATAATAAAATTTTCTTCATATTTTTCACCTGTTCATTCAAATATGTCATACATCTTTTTATACCATATACCGGCGGTTTTTCCTAGATATCCTGTAACTTTTCAGAGCCATGCAAAATGGAATAAAATGTTTTGCCTGCAAAGAACATTTTATCCTGAATATATCCTACAAACTTTCTTGCAAATTCCAGA
>JBJENT010000108.1:0-3004 GCA_051880335.1 Lachnospiraceae bacterium | reverse complement strand
TTGAAACGGTTTATTTATATCGTCTGAATAGTTTAAAAGGCTTGTATATGTTGCATTAGGACTTTCCGGATAAATGACCCTGTATTTCTTTTCAAGCTCTATGTATTTATCATAATACGCTTTCATCCTCTTATATCTTCCATCTTCCGGCTTTTTTGTATCAGAAGGAATGAGCCATGTCTTTCCCTTTTTCATCGCACCATCCAGTCTGCCCTCTTCGCATAAGATTGCCACTCTTCTTGCACTGATATTCCATTGTTCCGATATCTCTTTTGTTGTCAAAAACTCCATCGTTTTTCCTCCGCTTCTCCTCATATTATATTCTGTTATCTGAACAATAGCAAGAGTTTTTGAACATATGTTCTTTTATTATAGTAAAAAACAGCGTGGCTCCATGCCACGCTGTTTTAACGTAATCATTTAAAATAATTTCTTTTTCTTTCTTTTACCGGTTCCGCCACCATCCTGCTCTTTTTCACCAGCGGCTCTGTTTACTGCATTTAAGCTGTCACCGGTCACTTCGTCAAACTTACGGAGCAGTTCTTTGGCTTCTGCAGACAGTCTATCCGGTGTCTGAATCACTAAGGTGACATAGTGATCACCTCGAACATTCTTATTCCGAAGGGTAGGTACACCCTTACCGTTCAAACGAACTCTGGTATCGGTCTGGGTGCCGGCTTTTACTTCATAGGCTACTTTACCATCTACGGTATCCACCAGAACTTCACCGCCCAGTGCTGCAACTGCAAAGGAAATCGGTACTGTAGAATAGATATCATAATTCTGTCTCTGGAAAATCGGATGACGTCCTACGATCACCTCAATCAGAACATCTCCTCTTGGACCACCATTTGTACCCGGCTCTCCAAGACCGTTCTTTCTAATACTCTGGCCATTATCAATACCCGCCGGAATATTTACTTCGAATTTCTTCCTCATTGGAACAAATCCGCTTCCTGAACAATCAGGACATTTTTCTTTAATAACCTTGCCTGCACCACGGCATTCCGGACAGGTCTGGATGTTACGTACCGTTCCAAAGAAGGACTGGGATTCCATCACTACCTGGCCTTTACCGCCACATCTTTTACATGTTTCCGGACTTGTTCCCGCCTTTGCCCCGGTTCCATGGCAGGATTTACATTCATCTTTTCCATTGATTTCAATTTCTTTTGTACAGCCAAAAACAGCTTCTTCAAAGGTAATACTAATGGACTTACGAATATTGGCACCTTTCATAGGACCATTATTCCCTCTTCCATATGCTCTTCCGCCGCCAAATATATCTCCAAAGCCAAAAGCACTAAAAATATCATTGAAATCAAAATCCGAGAATCCGGCACCACCTGCACCATCAAAGGCAGCATGACCATATTGGTCATACTGTCTTCTCTTTTCTGGATCGCTAAGTACCGCATATGCTTCAGAAGCTTCTTTAAACTTCTTTTCTGCTTCTGTATCTCCCGGATTTGCATCTGGGTGGTATTTTTTGGCAAGAACCCTGTATGCTTTTTTCAGTGCTGCATCATCGGCGTTTTTATCTACACCCAGCACTTCATAATAATCTCTTTTCTGCTCTGCCATATGCTTCCTTTCATGATTTCCTAGAAGGGGTCAAGCTTTACGCCATCTTATACTTCACGGAAATCTCCATCAATAATATCATCTTCCGGCTGACCTGCATTCTGTGCACCTGTAAATCCGCTCATGTCAGGACCTGCTCCCTGGCCGCCCTGTGCTGCCTGCATATTTTCATACATCTTTGTGAACAGTGCCTGGGCATCATTGGTCAGTTTTTCTTTTGCTGCTTTCAGTGCATCCAGATCGCTGTCGGACATTTCCTGATCTTTTGTTCTTTCCAGAATATCTTTTACTGCTTTGATATCATCTTCTACAGTTGCTTTCTGGGAAGCATCAATCTTATCACCTACTTCATTTAAAGCTTTTTCTGTCTGGAATACAAATGCATCTGCATCGTTTCTTGCATCAATCGCTTCTTTTCTCTTCTTATCCTGTGCTTCAAATTCTGCAGCTTCTTTTACTGCCTTTTCGATATCTGCATCAGACATATTAGAGCCTGCTGTAATGGTAATATGCTGTTCTTTTCCTGTGCCAAGATCTTTTGCAGATACGTTTACGATACCGTTTGCATCGATATCGAAAGTAACTTCGATCTGTGGAACACCTCTCATTGCCGGTGGGATACCATCCAGTCTGAACTGTCCAAGAGATTTATTATCTTTCGCAAACTGTCTTTCACCCTGTAATACGTTAATATCTACTGCTGTCTGGTTATCTGCTGCAGTAGAGAATACCTGACTCTTCTTGGTAGGAATCGTTGTATTTCTTTCGATCAGTTTTGTAGCAACACCACCCATGGTTTCAATAGACAGAGAAAGTGGAGTTACATCCAGAAGAAGGATATCGCCTGCACCTGCATCGCCGGCAAGCTTACCCCCCTGGATAGAAGCACCGATTGCAACACATTCATCCGGGTTCAGAGATTTATTAGGCTCTTTGCCTGTTAACTGTCTTACTTTATCCTGTACAGCCGGAATACGTGTGGAACCACCAACCAGCAGTACCTTGGACAGATCTGCATTGGTCAGACCGGCATCTTTCATAGCGTTCTGAACAGGGATAGCTGTTCTTTCTACTAAATCATGTGTAAGTTCATCAAATTTTGCTCTTGTCAGGTTCATGTCAAAGTGTTTTGGACCTTCTGCAGTAGCTGTGATGAATGGTAAGTTAATATTGGTTGTTGTAGCGGAAGATAACTCTTTCTTTGCTTTTTCTGCTGCTTCTTTTAATCTCTGAAGAGCCATCTTATCGGTAGAAAGATCTACACCTTCTGCTGCCTTGAATTCTCTGATCATGTAATCTGTAACAGCCTGGTCAAAGTCATCACCACCTAAGTGAGTATCACCGTTTGTGGAAAGAACTTCAATAACACCATCACCGATTTCGATAATGGAAACATCAAATGTACCACCACCTAAGTCGT
>JBJENT010000107.1:0-16275 GCA_051880335.1 Lachnospiraceae bacterium | reverse complement strand
ACTATAACGAAGGCAGAACAAAAGAAACATTGCAAAATGCTTCCATACATTCCGGGTTCAAAGAATGGAACGACAAATAGAAAGAAATGGAGTGAGTGAGATGCTGGAGTTTATAAAAGATTTTGGATTGATACTATTGGTATGTAAGAGTCTGGGGCTGCTAAGCAAGAGATTGGGAGCACCTCAGGTAGTGGGCGAAATTGCAGGGGGACTTATTCTTGGGCCGTGCCTTTTAGATCTGATTGAAAGCGGAGATACGATATCTTTATTTGCTGAAATAGGTGTTCTTTTACTGATGTTCTCTACCGGGCTGGGTACGGATCTGAAGGAACTGGTTAAAACAGGAAAAACTGCCTTTCTCATGGCTTTGATTGGTGTTATCGTTCCGCTGATCGGAGGTACCTTGCTGTATTCCTGTATTTATGGATTTGGTGCTGTCGGCTCAAAGCAGTTTTTCTCTGCTGTATTTATCGGTACGATCATGACTGCAACAAGCGTTTCCATAACAGTGGCAACGCTTCAGGAATTAGGCAAAATCAATACAAAGCTGGGAACTACGATTGTTAGTGCAGCGATCATTGATGATGTCATTGGAATGATTGTATTAACATGTGTCATAGGTGCAGCTTCCGGAGAGGGCGGATCCTTTGGAATCATTTTGCTTAAGACCATGCTGTTTTTCATTTTTGCATTGGTTGTTGGATATATTGTGAATCACGTCATGGAGTTTTTGGATAAAAAATATCCGCATACACAAAGGATTCCCATTTTCTCCTTAGCGGCATGTTTGTTGATGGCTTATATAGCGGAGAAGTTTTTTGGAATAGCAGATATCACCGGAGCCTATATTATGGGTGTAGCACTTGCTTCCGTTGATGATGCGGAATATATTGAGAAAAAAATAGATATCAGCGCATACATGATTTTTGCCCCGATATTTTTTGCCAATATAGGGCTTCAGACGAATTTGAAAAATATGACTAAGGATATGATATATTTTAGCATCCTGTTTGTAGTGGTTGCTTTAGTATGTAAGGTGATTGGCTGTGGACTGGTTGCCAGATTGTCCGGTTTTGACACAAAAGATGCATTGAAAGCCGGCGTTGGAATGATGACAAGAGGAGAGGTGGCATTAATTGTTTCCCAGAAAGGCCTGTCAATAGGATTAATAGATGCTTCCTTCTTTTCGGCAGTTATCCTTTTGATCATAGTATCGTCCATAGCGACTCCACTTTTTTTAAAAGCGATGTATAATGGAGAAAAGGAATAGCATGATAGAAAGGAAGACAGATGATGAAAATAGCTGCATACAATTATCGGGAATTTGATGAAGGAAAATATTTTGAAAAATTTGCAAAGGAATATGGTGTGGAAATCGTAAAAATTCCGGTGCCGCAGACGGTGGAAAACGCCCATCTGGCCCGGGGATGTGATGCGGTAACAATCATTACCCAGCCGACCACTGCGGAAATCATAAATGCCTGGAAGGAAATGGGAATCAAACACATTTCAACGAGAACTATCGGTTATGACCATATTGATCTGGAAGCGGCCAGGGCCGCAGGCATGCAGGTCAGCAATGTGACATACTCCACAGGAAGTGTTGCGGATTATACGGTTATGTTGATGCTTATGTGCCTTCGTAAGATGAAGTCTATTATCAAACGTGCCGAAGGGATGGATTATTCCCTTCCCGGAAATATCGGAATGGAAATAGGCAATCTGACTGTGGGTGTAGTGGGTACAGGTCGTATTGGAACCCATGTGCTTAAGAATCTGACAGGTTTTGGTTGCAGGCTGCTTTGCTATGACCCGTACCGGAACGAGACTGCATCTTCCATTGCAACCTATGTTCCTCTGGAAGAATTGTTTGCACAGTCAGACATCATTACCTTCCATACACCGGCCACACCGGAAAGCTTTCATATGGTAAATGCAGAGACGTTAAAAACCATGAAAGATGGTGTCATCCTCATCAATACCGCCCGTGGCAGTATCATTGATACACCTGCATTTCTGGATGCTGTGGAAAGTGGAAAAGTAGGGGCAGCAGGTCTGGATGTGATTGAGAATGAACTTGGAATCTTTTACGGAGATTATAAATATCGGACGGTAGGCAACAGAGAAATGTCGATTTTGAAGGATTATCCTCAGGTTCTGATGCTCCCCCATATGGCATTCTATACAGAGAATGCGATTTCTGATATGGTTGAGAATTCAATTAAGCATATTGTGAATCATGATGGGAATGTACTTACGAATATTTGATGAAAAAAATCACTGTTTTTTCAAAAAACAGTGATTTTTTGTTTGAAAAGTGGTAATATTACACTGTAAATGAAAGGAGTTTGGATTGTATGGAACCGTATAAAGCAAAAACAATGCCATTGGAATACAAAATAGATAAAGAAATGCTTAGACTCATATCCGAGGCAAATGTGAAATATGGAGAATACAAGTCATTAATAAACACTTTGGAGTTTGATGCATGTTTCTTTTTAGATTCTGTTATTCTGAATGAAAGTTATAAATCAACACAGATTGAAGGGACTCAGATCTCTCAGGATGAAATGTATTACTTAAAATATATGAAAAAAACAGATGACAATCAGGAAATTCAGAATCTGAAAAAGACGATAGAATATGCCACTTCATACCTGCATGCAGGAAATCCAATAGGATATGAGTTTGTGAATGAGATGCACAGGATTATTCTGGACAGCGTAAGAGGTTCACAGAAAAACCCGGGACAAATCAGAACCATACAAAATTGGATTGGCCCCAGAGGTTGTACAATGGACAATGCAACATTCATTCCACCTGTTCCGGAAGAGGTTTATGGACTGCTTATGAATTTGTATGAATATATGAATGATGAATTTGTAGACCCATTGCTGGTAAATGTTGCTTTATCTCATATGCAGTTCGAAACAATACATGCGTATAAAGATGGAAATGGGAGATTGGGGAGAGCGTTGATTCCGGTACAAATGTCATTACTGGATGATTGTACACCGATTTTGTACATGTCTGAAATTCTGGAATTATATAAACCATCTTATCAGAGAAATCTGATGGAATGTAGAAGAGGTAATGTGGCAGGGTATATCAAATTCTTTCTGCAATGTATCATTGACCAGTGCAATGCATATATCTATAAACTTGATAGAATCAAAGAGATTTATAAGGAAGATATGAAGACAATCAAAGCCATAAAAGGAAATTCAGTGTATCGAATTATGCCTGTTATTATGAAACAGACTGTATTTACGAAAAAAGAAGTGCAGGAAATGTCAGGAGTCTCTATCAATGTGGTATCTAAAATAATAAATCAGCTGGTGGATTTAAAGGTAATTGTTCCGGATTCAACGGTTGTTAAAAAAGGATATAGATACCAGAAAATCTATGAAGTATTTGTGGGTGCTAATGATTTGCCATAGCAGGTAAAATGAAAAATAAAGAAACGTTAAAGAAAATGAAATTATGTTGAATCAATTTTTGGGGAATTATATATTTATATTAGAATAATGTTGTGCTTTGGGGAATTCTGCGAACCCAGAATATCAGTTGCGAAAACAAAAGAAAGGGGATTACGGAATAAATGGAAGAAGTGAGTACAGAGAAGAAAAAGGATATGGATATCAGGTGCACTGTTTTAATGAAAAAGCAATACGACCAGCTCGTAGAAAACGGTTGGATTCCGGAAGAACTGGATGTTGTGCCGGATAAGTATACGGCTGTATTTGGTGCTGTGGACCAGCAAAACAATTTGTTGGCGGTTGCTGTTTTTTCAACTTTGCCACAGGACGGTCGCGAATTGAAACTGGAATACATATCGGTTCATAAGCTTTATCACCGACAGGGGATTGGAAGTAAACTGCTACTCTTTGCGGTTAGAAAACTGAAATCACTGGGCGGAACAAAAATTTGCTGTGAGTGGTGGGGGAAAGAGGCGGATATAGATACGACACCTGTCTTTTTGCAGAAGGTAGGATTTATGCCGATTATGAAACCGGAACATATGGTAGTCTATCTTCAGGGACAGTTTCAGGACAGTAGTCTGGAAAAACTGAGAGGAAAGGAAAGTGATATTAGAAAATCTGTGGTTAAGATTGAAAATTACTATGATCTACGCTTGAAAAGACTTCTTTCACAATATGAAACCACGGGTTTTTTCATAGGGGAACAGGATTTTCACCCGGATTTGTGCCGGTTTTATATAGAAAAGGGCGTTCTGAGAGGTGCGGCATGCCTGCGTGTTATGAAAGATGGAAATTTAAAGACGTTGAAAGGATATATGTCTCCTGAGGTAAAAAATCCATATGCCATGACATTTCTGGTTTCTATTCTGATATATGATCTGAAGGGGAAAGTAAAACCGGGAACAAAGATTTACCTGAAATTGTATAGAGAAAACTTTTATGAGTCGGTTATAAACTTATTCGGAGAAGGGCATGAACAATACCTTTTTCAGGAATTTGAGAGAGAATTATAAGGAGAAAGCAGATGGGTGGGAATAATAATAATAATAATGGAGAAATGATAACTAAAAAGCCAGAAAATATGCAAATTGGAGGAAATCCCGGGCAACCGGTCCTGGAAAATATGGGTCATCAAAATGCCATGCAACAAGTAAATGGGATAAATGCCGGGATTCAGATAGGGCTTCAACAAGATATAAATCGACAACTGAACGGACAGGGACAACCGATAGGAAATAACCAGAATAATATATTGGAAAATTTGGAGGAAGAAGAGGTTAATATCGGCAAGGCGGATGAAGAGATAAAGAATGAGGAGAAGAAAAAAATAGAGGAGGAAGAACAACAGGAAGAAGAAAAGAAGGAAGAGGAAAAGAAGGAAGAAGAACATCAGGAAGAGCATCAGGAAGAACATCAGGAAGAGCATCAGGAAGAACATCAGGAAGAACATCAAGAACAACAGCAGGAATTTGAGGAACAGTTGGAGCAAAAGATAGAATCATTGGAGGCGTGGAAAAGTCTAAAAAAGAGAATTGCGCAGGAAATGGAGTCCTCATATGATTATCTTTCCCGATTATTAGAGTGCTATAATAATGCGACATTAACACTGCCGCAGGTTCTTTGGAGAATAAAGACAATCAATAAGGTATTGAAAATCCCTACAATACGTTTGGACCAAAATGTAAAGGAAGCGGATAGAGACGTTATCCTTCGTGAACATTCGTTGCTCCAAAATTCATATAAGAATCACTGTAAAATGCTGGCGGAAACACAGAGCGAGATGGAAGAAAAAATGACACAGCAGAACAAGAAGGATTTAAAGAGTGATTTACAAGGACATCTCGAAGGGTTGGGGCACAAGAATGCCTTGTTGGCCGATAGAGAGAAGGTTGAACAAAGTGAGAATCCTGAAAACATGCCATTGGGTGAACTGGAGAGATTGGATAAATGGATGTTAATAGAATATGAGAGTAAGGGAGGAAGTCTGGAAGACAGTCTCGTATATAATTTCCTGAATCGTCCAAGAACAGAGAGAATTTTTGCATATCATCTCATGCAAATTGGATATCCAAAAAAAATAAGCGAAGAGGATGCTTTGTTGTTCAATCCTGAAGAATATGTTCTGGATGAAAAAAAGATTATAAAGGATGGGTTAGATTTATCAAATTTAGGGCAAGTTTATCGTCAGATGTGTCAGTTTGGTCCTTTTTTGGAAACCATGAATAACATAAGAAGATTACAGGAAGAGTATAAAAACGATGGAGAAAATGATCAGGAGGAAGAACCGCAAGGGCTGGCGAGAGCTATAAAGGAAATTGAGCAAAAATTGACGGCTCAAGTACGTGAGATAGAAGTTGCTCTGACAAACTTGAAAAATCAAAAGACAGAATATGATAAAGCAAATTTTGTCATGAAATTGTTCAAGAAAGGCGATGTGAAGAAAGCAGTTGAAGTCTTCTATACGAAGCTGGATGAATTGCTGGAAACGGAAATTCGTATTCCGGGACAAGCAGATATCAGCAATCTCATGGATTATGTTAAATTTACAGTTATGGGCTCTACAGGAGCAAAAACAGTGTCAGCCTCTGTAGGTGGTGTGATGATGAATCTCAAAAATCCCCTGGTGGCAGGTGTGGGTACAGTTGGTTCATATGCTGGCAATATTGGAGGAGGATTGATTGGATTCGTAAATATGGCACTGGCTCTTGCCGGAATTGCCAGGTCTTATAAGTCATTTGCAGCCTTAAATTCCAGTAGCAAAGTAATGCTGTGTATGGATTTTTCAAATCAGTTAGGATCTTCTGTTTCATCAATAGCGTCTTCTGTTACAGGTACTTTGAAAGTAGCGGGATTGGAAGGATCGAAAATGACCATAGCGTCAGGTGTAACTGCGGCAGCGGGAGTTGTAGTAGGTATAGTTTCAGCCGGTGTGGGCGTCTTAAATTATACGGTTGCAAATGATGAAGAAAAACAGAGAGAGAACGCTTTCGAGAAATTGGAACAAGAAAGAAAATCGCAGGAAAAGACGACTGAATTAAATCAAACCATCAGGTTTGAAGAGAATCTTGAAAAGATAATGAAGAGGATCAATACAAGAAAGAAAATCACTGCCGGTTGTCAGATGCTTGGTGGAATACTTACTGCCGGTGCCTCACTCTTATCTTTTGGTCTGCCGATAGTGGCTGCGACTTTTGGACTGTTGGGGCTTGGAACTCTTGCCCTGGGTGCAGTATCTACATTTGTAATGAAAAAGAGAGCACGTAAAAAGGTGGTGGATGAATTTTTAAATTTAGAGGAAATAACAAATAGTCGGATTCAAGAGATTGAAAACGCCTCATCAAATGAAAAACTGAAGAAATCTGCAAAGGATAAAATAAGAGAACAAACGAGACAAGAACTGATGGAAACGCTCGGATGCTCCAATGTGAAAGAATGTTATATTAAGATCATGGGCATTTATGCAAGTCGTATTTATGAAAAAATCCAGTTGTTCCTGTCTGATGAATACCGTTCGGATTGGGATGGTATGCAAACTAAGCCAAGTAAGGAAGAGGAGGCATATAAGGATCTGGTAGACAGCCTTGGTCTGGAAATCAATGCCGATAAGAAGTTACCTACGTTACAAATGATTTATTGCAAATTAACCAGCTAAGTTCAGCTTATAAATGTTATAGGAGTGAAGGAAATGAAAGAAAGAAAAATACAGTTATTAAAAAGCGTACAGGAAAAATTGAAAGAATGGGAGATTACATCTTTATACCGCAAGAGTGAAGAAGATGATCTGCCTATGGATATCCTGACGGTTCTGATCGATGATTTTGGAAACGGTTTTGACGAAGTAATGGGAGAATTCTTCTTTATGCCGGAGGTAGAAGGCCGCATAGAGGATGCACTTTGTTTTCATTGTGTTCTCACACTGTCAGATACCCTGATGTCAGAGACACTTTCGAATCTTTATGAGGCCATTGGCACTTTGAATTATGTAACAGAAACAGGTCAATTTGCCATAAGCAGAGCAGGTGAAATGCTTGTTTACCGCAATTCTCTTGCACTGCCTTTGGAGATGCCGGATGAAACAGATTTGGAACTGATCATGGCAAATATAGCGTTTTCTTTGAATGTGGCAGAGAAATTTGCAGATATTATTGCACGTGTCAATGATGGAAGAATGAGTATAGAGGAATTCAGGGGACTTTTCCCTGTATAAAGGCAAAGACAGAGATGTGGACAGCAAAGAGGCAGATGGAGTGATTCCGTCTGCCTTTTTTGTATAGATATGTCGATTCGTCACGCTTCCATGTCGTTTTGCCACAGATCTGTTGTTTGAGAAACTTTGGAATGTTATAATTTATAAAGTGGGTTCATTGTGCCCGCTTCGCCGGAATCAATGTGTAAGGATTTCAGAAAAGACAGGGCTTTGGCCGGAAGAGTCCTGTGTGGGGAAGATAACGGATTGAGAAACAATGGATAGAGAAACAATGGATAAAGAGACAAAAGAAATCAGAATATTGCTGGTAGAAGATGACGAAGAACTTTCCCGGATTACGTCCATGAGTCTGAGAGGAAAGGGCTATTATGTGGCATGTGCCCTGAGCGGACAGCAGGCACTGGACATCCTGGTCAGGGAACGGATCGATCTGGTCCTTTTGGATGTGCTTCTGCCGGATATGGATGGTCATGAAATATGCAAAAAGATCAGGGAGTCGGATATTGGTTATACCGGACCCGTTATTTTTATGAGCTGCATGGGCGACAGTGATAACATCGTGGGAGCCTTTCGGGAAGGTGGCAATGACTATATTGTGAAACCGGCAAAACTGGATGTTTTGCTGGAACGTATACAGGCCAATTTGGAGAAAAACCACAGTGTGAAGGAAAACAAGCGGTGGTTCAACCAGTTTATGATCGATACCGGGACCAGAAGTGTTTACCGGGTGAAGGACCATGTTCAACAGGAGAAAATTGAACTTTCCCGTACGGAGTATGATATTTTAATGGCATTTGTAAACTGTCCGGGTGAAATTATTTTGTATCGTCAGCTCTATCAGGCAGTATGGAAAATGGAAGACCTGGGAGATGTGCGTACATTGATGGTGCATGTATCCAATCTTCGAAAAAAAATAGATGAGACACATAGTGACATAATCCGTGCCATTCGTGGTGTGGGGTATATTTTTGAAGACAGATAGGAGGGCTTATGAAAAAAAGGATCGGAGGGTTCTATTTCCAGCAAAAGGAAAAAATGCTGGAGCTGGAAAAGAGGGGAGAAGAAGAACGCAGAAAAGCAGAGGAAAAAGAGCAGGAAGTAAAAAAGCTTTCTGAGGACGTGACCCAGTTTAAGCGGATGATGGCACATAATGTGCGTATGCCCCTTGCAGTGATTTCCGGTTATGGTGAACTGCTTCTGAATGACGGTTTTTCCAGCAGGGAAGAGGAACTGGACTGCATCCGCAAAATATGCAGCAACATTGAGTATCTGGTTACGCTTACCAAAGTTCTGCTGGATGATGAACCGGAGGACGCGTTTGAACGAATGGAGGAATTTGATCTCCTGGAATGTATCAGCACAGTGGCAGAATATGTGAAAACCATGACACGCAAAGCAGGAATCGAAATTGCGGTGAACAGCAGTAAAAACAAAGTGATGTTCTACGGCAACCGGATTTCTCTGATGCGTGGTTTTTTTAATTTGGTGGAAAATTCCATCCGTTATATGAACCGTCAGGGAAGTATCGTGATCACAGTGGAAGAAACGGATAAAGAGATTCTGATCGTTTACCGTGATGATGGTGAGGGCATGAATCCGGAGGAAGCATTGCACATGACAGAATTAAGCTATCAGGGTTCCAATAAAAGGACAGCAGGTCACGGGATAGGGATGTACCTGTTTGGGCAGATGGTAGAAAAGCATGGAGGCAGCCTTACTGTCAAAACCAGTCCGGGGAACGGTATGGGAATCTATACGTCATTTCCCAGGAGCCGGCATGGGAATCTTTAATGTTTCTTTAATTTACAAAAAAAGAAATATGGTAAAATTTTAGTAGGAAAAAAGTCGATTTTTTCGAACGTGTAACAAGGATTATAGAATTTTAGGAGAGGGCGGGGAGATACCAGTGAAAAACAACGAACTATTCCCATTTAACAGAAACAGATATTATAAGGGAAAAATGCTGACCTCTGCAGATTTTGAAGCAGAGCAGCAGTACATGAATAATAAGCGCAGATTTGTGAATCAGATGATCAGCGGCAGCGGAATCGTATGTGGGCTTAATGTGATCAGCCTGGACGATCTGTCCATTATGGTAGAAAGCGGGGTTGCCCTGGATGCCACAGGAAGAGAAATCGTTGTGGAAAATTCCGTAGTGAAAAAACTTTCCACCATTGAGGGCTTTGAGAATCTACGCACCAATCAGGCAAGTCTTTGTATTCGCTATGCAGAGGAAGAAAACCAGCCGGTTTACTCAGTAAACCATCAGGAAGGGCAAAAGGAATATGAGCATAACCGTATTCAGGAAACCTATGAGCTGTTCCTTCAGGATACAGAGGATATCACTCTCCCATTTGCCATGGAAACAGAATTTTTAACCGGTGGAGTACTGTTTGAGAACAGAGATTACCGGATCGGGTTCCGGATACCGGCAAATATCTGTGCCGGACATTATGTAAAGGTGGAAGTGGAAGCAGAAAAGCTCAGTCAGGAAAAAGCAACCCTGTATTATGAATCTGTATTTCAGACCCCTGCCCTGGGAACTGACCAGGGGGAACCGGAATTACATATTTTGCTGGAAAATGTGACACTGGAGCAGGGAAAGAAGCTGGTGAAGGAATACTGGCTTCTGGCACAGGCGGAAGAACTTCAGGATACCGGCATCATGCAGAAGTCCGGAACTACCAGAGTGATGATAAATGGTGTGGAGGTATCCACAGGTGGAAACTCCAATTGGAAGATCAATATCGTGGATGAAAAGCCCGCAGAACTGGTGGCAAGAGAAGCCGGAAAAACAAGTCTGGAATTCCGCAGTATGAACGGACTGTCTGACTGTATCCGACTGGCAGATTTGAAACTGGTTCGCACAGAATCGGCATATTTGATCGAGACAGTGGAAGAGAAGTCTGTGAAAGAGTATGTGCAGACCATGCGGGATGCAGGCCTTCGTCAGGAATATGCGGATTACTATAGGAAAAAACTTCCGTTTTATCAGGCTCAGGACAGACAGCTTCCGGGGATTTTGCAGAGGGAAACAGAAAATCCGGGACTGGATTACGGTAAAGTAAGAATGGAGACAGGCATTGTGGAAATCCCGCTTGGGGAAAACGCAAGACGTGGAGATATCTGCTATTCCGGTGAGATCATGCATGGACTGGGCAAAGGGAATGTCTATGTGGAGGTTGGATATGAAGCACTGGAAGAAGACCGGGTTTTAGGAAAAAATACCAAAACCACTGTTTACGGAGATCCTTCCCTGTTTGATGAAAATAAAGCCGGCGTTTCCGCAGAAACTGCAGTCAAAGTATTAAATGATAAGGGCAGCTTTGTGGTAGCCATCAGACTGCTGCAGGATGTGAAACAGCTGGTGCTTACCTACCGCTGGGTAGCCATCCGCTATGCAGAGGATGATTTACAGGAAGAATTTGAAGAAGTAGGAAACCGCAGTATCGCAGCAGTGACTCCGACCATCGTCATGGGAACCAAGGAGAACTATTTCTTCCAGGTGAAATATAACAATATGAAAGCCTGCTCTGTTTCCTATGAACTGACAGAGCCGGGAAGTGGTGAGATCACAGCAGACGGTATCTACACAGCTCCTGCAAAAGAAGGGGTATACGAGATTCGGATTTACTGCACAGACAAGCCACTCATTTGTACCTATGCTTATGCCATTGTAAAGAAGAAAGTATCCGAGACTCAGCAGGATGAGAAGTAGGCAGAATGAGAAGTAGGCAGAATGAGAAGTAGGCAGAATGAGAAACAGGTAGTATAAGAAACAGGCAGTATAAGAAGCAGGCAGTATAAGAAGCAGGCAGGTTGAGAAGTAAGAGGGAGTATCTATGATATATCGTTCTAAGCGCATGACACTCCGCAGCGTCATGGATGTATTTCAGGGAAAAGTGAATGATGTCATGATTTGTGAAGAGGTGTCCGGTGAGGGTGGAAACTACTACACACTTCTGGTAGTGAAAGACCACAAAACAGCCCAGAGCCTGCTTCGCATCATGCAGCAGACAGGCAGAGAGGTGGACTGTTGTATTGATATGTTCAGCAGCAGTGACAGCCTCTGTATGGTGTTCCCTTATGTGAAAGAACGGAAACTGAAAGATTTTTATATGGCAAAAGCCTTTTCCCTGTCTGTCTGCGAAAGTATTTGTCTGAGTCTGGTATTACAGTGTATGACATCCACGCTGCCATATCCCCTTTTGGAACTGGTTTTAAAGCAGG
The DNA here is from genome assembly GCA_051880335.1 of Lachnospiraceae bacterium. Lineage (GTDB taxonomy): Bacteria > Bacillota > Clostridia > Lachnospirales > Lachnospiraceae > 1XD8-76. The sequence continues at coordinate 4,356 of JBJENT010000107.1, read as the reverse complement.
GACAGATCAATCTGTTAAAGGATAACAGCATTGTGCTGGGCTATTGCATGGATTTATCACAGCTGGATGAGAGCAGTGGGCAAAAGGAATGTGCCATGCAGTGTGCAGCCATTCTGGCAGAACTGTTACAGAAAAAGGGTTCCAGAAAAAATGTCAGTTATCAGCTTTTACTGAAGAAAATTCCCAAACAGGCCTACCGGGATTTCAGGGAATTATATAAAGATATCAGACTTTCCCAGACCAGCATCGAAAAAAGAGGGATTCTGAAGAGAATAAAGGATTATCTGCATCAGAATCAGACCGCCATATTCAGGGTGCTGTTTTACCTGACCGTGATTTTGATGATCACGGTGGCGATTATGTTTCTATCAGATCTGATATGGGGAGAGAATCCATTTTTACGATTTTTTACCAATTCATTCAAACACATTGGAACAGAATCTTTGACGAAATAGAGGAATGAAAAATGATGCAATTGTTATTTGCCGGACTTGTAATAATACTGATAGCCTTGCTGATGATGTTTCTTAGCCGATCCCAGGCATTACAAAGGTTTGCAGCTCTGGAATTTCTGCTGATCCTGTTTGTGACCCTGGCCTCCTTTTGGGGCATGAAAGAAGCACAGGAGTTTGCGTTGGAACAGTATTTTTCTCTTTGCTCAGCCGGTCTGGATGAGGTACGGGATTATGCAAGGGAGCTGGAAACCGGTATTTCTGAAGATGCAGGGATGCTTTGGCAGGCCATAGGCAATGATATGGACGTTCTGTTATCCGAGGCACTTCCCGAAACAGGGACAACACAGCAGCCGGCCGCCTATTTGTCCTTTGCAGTATGCGAAAGAACAGCAGAAGAAAATTATTCTGTAAAGCTGTTTCGTCAGGCGACGGAGGAAAGCCTGTCACAGGAGGAATGCCTGGACTATATACAAAAACAGGGGGAACAGGCGATACGTCTTGGTACAGTCATCTGTGAAAAAACAGATCTGAATACTGCAGTCATGGTCTATGGAGGAACAGGGCTGATCGCCCCCAGATATGTCTATCTGACAGAGGTCTCTCTGGCACCTCTTCAGGATCTGATGCAGCAGATGCAGAAGAAATATGTAACGTATGGTGCAGGTTTTACCCTGGCAGCAACTCTGCTTCTGGGGCTGATCATCTGGCTGCAGCAAAGACCCTTTCACAAACTCAGAAAACATCTGGTTGGTATGGCAGAGGGAAAAGAGGACTGGACCTTTCTGGAACAGGAAAGAGACCCTTCCTGGCTGGAGAGTAATGAAATAAGAAGCTTCAAAAACAGTCTCCGGCAGATTCTTTCTGACGTGGCCAGAACCAGTTACAGACAGTATCGTGTTTTGCAGGGATATTACCGTTTTGCTCCAAAACAGATTGAAAAGATTTTCGGGAAAAATTCCATTCTGGAGGTGGATGCCAGTGACAGTGCCCACGTTACCGGAACCCTTGCTTTTGTGGCCTGTCCACAGCACAAGGCGATGGGAGAACGGGAATATCTGAGAAAGGTGAACCTGGAGATGGAAGCACTGGGAGAAAAACAGCAGGAATACGGAGGCATCCTTCTTTCAGGCAACAGTGATCTCACATCCCTTCAGCTTTTGTTTCAGGAAGAAACAAAGAAAGCACTGCAGTTTGGCATCGATGTTGTGATGAACTGGGAAAAGGAAAAGAAGGAACAGTTTTTTGTTCTGCTGCATAGAACAGCACTGATCTATGGAATCGCCGGAAATGATCAGCAGGCACTCACCTATCTGATCTCCCGGGAAATGAAAATGCTGGAAAAATACGTAGAGCGTTTCCGGATGGCAGGAATCCGTATGGCGGTAACCGATTCGGTATATGAGCTGATCAAAACAGAAACCTCTGCCAGATACATAGGTTATCTTGATTCAGAGGGGCTGGCCTTTAAGGTTTACGAAATCCTGGATGCCTGCCCGGCAGGAGAGAGACAAAGAAGAATCCATACAAAGGAAAAATTTGAACAGGCGCTGAACCTTTTTTATCAGGAAGATTATTATCTGGGAAGAAACCTTTTCACAGAAGTGTTAAAGGAAAGTCCCGATGATGAGGTGGCAAAATGGTATCTGTTCCTTTGTGAAAAGTGTCTGGATGCAGAGCATGGAAAGAATGTTTCCGGAGCTCTTTTTTCAGACTGATGCAGCGGTTAAGTAATGGAGAGAACAACGCATGAATAATCTTTTGTCGGTACTGCTCAGTACCCTGAAAGCCCGTATCACACCGATATGGACAAAACTTAAGTACTGGACAAGCTGGAGTTTCATAAGGTCAAAAATTTTAACCAGGATCCGGGTCGCATTAACCAGCGTTTTTCAGGTTAAGCCACGGGATAAGAACGATTACTATTCTGTGCTGGGCTATCTGGTCAGCAGAAGGCTTGCCAGAGCGGTGGTTGTGGTCATGGGGATTCTGTGCCTGTGCTATTTTCTCTGGGTAAAACCAATTGCCAATATGGCAGATAGCGTGAATACCGGCGACAAAGTATATTCCTATAATTCTTTCTTTTTGCGGTTCACAGAAGGACCTGTGAAGATCAAGGCCAAATCAGGGTATGTGGCTTATGAAGGAAATGTGGAAAAGGGATACGTAACAGGCCAGGGGCGTCTATACGATGAAACCGGTGGTCTGGTATATACCGGAAATTTTGAGAAAAACGAATACAGCGGTCAGGGAACCCTGTATTATCCCATTGGGCAGATAAAGTATGAAGGCGAGTTTCAAAAAAATGCCTTCAACGGAGCAGGAACTCTTTACAGGGAAAATGGAACAAAACAGTATGAAGGAGCATTTGCAGAGGGGGTATATGAAGGCGAAGGAACCCTGTTTAACCCATCTGAGGTGGCAGTATTTCATGGAAACTTCCATCATGGGGAGCTGGTATATGCCCAGCTTTTGCAGAAAACCCCTTCTCAGATTGCAGAGTATTATACCGGAACCATGCTGCTCTATCAGAAAGATACAGATTCAGTAGTATTTCTGGAAGACATTGATGCTTTCTATGCAACCACAACAGAACACAACAGCATGGAATCCGAAGATAAAGTAGGCTCTATTTATGTGGGCAAAAAGGAATTTGCATACGGAGACAGGAAATTAACCACCATACAGGAAATCTGTGAGGTCTTGGGACAGCCGGTCTTTGAAGGAAACAGTTATGTGACCTTTCCGGAAGCAGTGGGCATTCAGATTCTGAAAGAGAAGGGAATGGAGATTCCCGTGGAAATACAGATGGAAACCAGTCAGGTTTTTGATGAAGTAAAGACCGTGGACTCATACACAGAGGACGCCCTGGTTTATTTATATGTGTTTGAAGCGGATGGTATCACTTACACATTTTTCACGACAGACCGTGCCGGTGATTTCTTCCTGTATCAGCTGGAGCAGTAAATGGAAAACATGGGAAAGGAGAGAAGCTTTTCATGAAGCAAACCGGAAAACAGCATAGAAAAATTTCATATCGGGTACTTTCTATTCTGCTTCTTTTCAGTATGCTGACAGTTTCCCTGCCTTACAGAAAGGTGCATGCTGCAAACAAGGTGCTGACTGTAGAATCGGCCAAGAGCATGGCACTTTCCCAGAGCGATGATTATACCAAGCTGAAAAGCCGGCTGGAACTGGCAAAGGTGCAATACACCCAATCGGTGAAGGCCATTAAATTAAAGGAAAAGAATCAAAAAACCTTTCGCTGGTCTCCTCTTTTGAACTTCAAGTTCCCTGAGAAACCAAATCTGTCGGAAGAGTTTGAATATACCTATAAAGCCATGGAACTGCAATCCCAGATCAACGTGATCAATCACAGCCTGGCAGACTGTATATACAGCGTCTATGAAGAGGTAGCACTTTGCTATACCAAGGCCTATGTCCTGCAGGAACGGATTGCATTTTATGAAAAGCGAATTGATTCCTATGAGAGAACCGTGGAGAAAAACAGAGCACTGCTGAACGCAGGGCAGGCCAATCAGGCCGATGTGGATGCCATGGAAACCAAGCTGGAGACGCTACGCGCCACCCTGGTATCTGATATGCGAAGCTTTGAGGCGGAAAAGGAAAAGCTGGGACTGCTGATCGGGATTGATGTTTCCACTGCCTACACCTTCCAAAGTCCCTTCGTGGATGCCACTCTGGATCGAAATATTGAGCAGCAGCTGATTTCCTATACCTTAGACCATGACGATAGTTATTATCAGGCTAAGGTGGCCAGCGCAAACGGGCTGCTGGAACTGAACACCAATTATGATCTGATGGAAAATCAGTATGGAAGCAAAATCCGCATCATTGACACCTTCATTAATCAGGCCAAAAAAGGGGAGAAACTGGACTCCGC
>JBJENT010000106.1:0-16524 GCA_051880335.1 Lachnospiraceae bacterium | reverse complement strand
CTGATCTGTGTTGTATTAAAAGAAGAAGCTCCCGCACAGTTTGAAGATACGGTTGCTCTATTTAATTATGGTTTCCAGAACTTTTCCAAAGTGAACATTGAAGATAATGATACCAGTTATCTGATTGGCGGTTCCAGATTTTTCCAGACCGGAAATGATATCTTTGGTAACTCTTCGCCTTTTTTGACCGTTGCAAAAAATGACTATGTTATTCTTCCAAATATGTCCTCTTTTGAGGATCTTACCTCTGATATTGATTATGAAGATCCTTCTTTATCAGAAAATGAGATTGCAAAAGTTACTTACTATTACCAGAACATACCGATAGGTACTACAAAAATCTTATTGTCCGAAGATGCTGTAAAATCCTATGATTTCCATTCTGTCAATACAAGGGATGAGTTCATTTCCGGCAGACCGGATAATGTCATCTTCATCAATATCCGATTATTACTGATTTCCGTTCTCATTCTGGCCGGAATATGTATCCTTATTTTAATTATTCATTCCCTGTTTCACGACAGACGTCTTTCCAGGCAGGAAAGGGTACGACGGAAACGTCTTCGGAAAGAAGAAAAACGCAGAAAAAAAGATCGCAGAAGATCAAGATCTTTTGAAAAGAAACGGTTCCGAAAAAGAAGAAGAAGAGGCTGACGCTTCACGAATTCTCATTCGTTAAAGCATCCGCCTCTTCTTACTTTATTCCTTTCACAATAGGAATATTCTTTATCTTCATGATATGTGCTTTTTTCTTACGCTGCTTTTTCTGCTGCTTTGCTTTATCCATCTTGGATTTCAGCTCTTCCACTTCTTCCGGTGAAATAAACTTTTCCGTCTTAACAACATACACTGTATCTTCATCCGTTTTCCGGATCCGTATCTTCCCTTTCATATATCCATGTATATCACAATAGGATATTGCATAATAATGTTTCCCATTGGGGGAAAACCATTTGATTTTTCTTTTTATATTCTTATGGCAAAGATAGCATCTGCATCCGGTAACATCTTTGTCTTCCATGGCATGTTGTTTATCCGGAAATTCTCTTGAAATATACTTTGCATAGGTGTCAAAAACAATGTGAATTTCTTCTTTTCTTGTTTTGGGCTTTATAAAGGTATCAAAGGAATAATTGCATAAAACATTTTCATCTGTTATCTTTGCCAATACCTTTGCTGTATAGTATGCATCGCTGAATGCCCTGTGAAAAGGAATATCCTTTTCAATATTTAGAAAATCAACTGCATATTCCAGTGTTCTTCTGGATTTCCTATCCTCGAATGCAATACTGAATAATTTCTGGACATCATAAAATTTCAGCGGTCTGTCAGAAAATGGTTCCACGTCATAATACTTCATATTTTTCTGAAGTTCTGTTAAGTCAAGAGGACCCCAGGTACAAAAAAGATAATCCTCTCCACACCACTGCATAAAATCATCAAATACCTTTACAAATGGTCTGCCCTGTTCTAACTGCTCCATTTGTAAATGAATCAATTTTCTGGTAATATGATGCATTTCGTGATAAATCTGTGGTTTAATCAATTGATTAAACTCACCGATCATCTCTTTCTTGTCATTCAGTTTTATGGCACCGATTTCTACGATTTCAAAAGGAATTCCATATACTTCCGGTTCATGAGCCGGATTTCCCTGATTCCATTCCAAATCTAAAACAATATAATTCATCTTGTACCTCGTACTAATAAAGCCACAGCAAGAACTGTGGCTCCATTTCTATACACACTATACACCGAAATGCCTGTTTTGTCTATGGAATTCCAGTACTTCTTATTCATATGATATGCAGGTACAACAGACGAAAATTTTTTATTTTCTGTATGATTTCCTGTCTTGTCTGCATAATCCTTTCCATAGTTATGCCTCTCTGTATTTTGTCCCAACATTATCGTCCGTCATAATCGTTGTAATGACATGATCGTTTTCATTCAGCCCATACAGAATTTCGACTTGATCGATTCCCTTCCTGCCTACTGTTACATAACGTTTTTCTGCCTTTTGATTTTCAAGTATGTAAACATAATCACCTCTATCATCTGTATATACAGCCTCTTTTGGAACTGCCAGAGTCTGTACACTGCTGCCGGCATCAATCGAAACTTCTGTTTCCAATCCAATAATCGGCACTGCACTGCTATCTTTGATCAGGACATCTACCTTAACTTTCGGTTTCCCGGATGCATCTGTCTCTGCCACCGGATAAATCCTGGATACCTCCCCTTTGAAAACCGTGGTTCCCTGTACGATTTCCGCTGTCTGTCCCACAGAAATCTTTTCAATATCATATTTTGAAATCATAATGGTTACTTTATAGCCTTCCGTAGGCTGAATCACATACAGTTCCTGTCCTGCTTCTACTGACGCCCCTGTATTTACCAGTCTTTCCAAAATAACGCCGGAACATTCCGACTTCACACCGGCTTCTGCCTGATGGAGATAATACTCCGCGGATTCCGTCTGCAGTCTGGCAATCTCCGCAGAATCCTGATATTGTGCGATCTGCGAATCATTCAGAATTTTTTCTCCTGCAATCTCTTTGGTAGAAAGGTTCTCGCTCCATTCCCGGTCGATCAAATCCAGTCTCTGTGAAAGGGCTGCATATGTTGCATATTCATCTGCTGTCATTCCTTCGATCGGCAGGGATGTTAAGGCCTTTCTTTTTTCAGAAATACGGTTAATGAGGCTTTCAATTTCTTTATTTTCATCTGAAACACTTTTATTTAGTTTATTGATTTTATCCTGGAGCGGTGCTATTTGTGCATCTATAAGTTCCTTTTCCGCCACTAACTGGGAAGTATCTCTCCCCGCTGTCTCCAACGCAGTAATCTGTATTTTATATTCATCAGACTGTCCTTGCAGCATGGCCATCTGCGCTTCCAAAATGCTTTTCTCTGAGCCTGCTTCTGCACTCTTGGCCTGGTGGTCTGCCAGCTCCGTTTCCATATTGCCTATGGAGCTTTCTATTTTCTGCATGGTGATACCGATATACTCATACTCCTTTGCCTGCGCCTTGTCTATAGCATCCATTTCTGACTGCGTCTGTGCATACTGCTGCTTTAATGCATCTGCATTTGCTGCTGCCTGGTCGTATCTGGATTGTTCCTTATTATTTTCTTTTACTGCTGCATCATAGCTGTCTGTATAGTAATCCTCATTTGCGACAGCTAACTGATAAGCATTGGTATAACTTACCAGATCATATTCTGCCAGCAAATCACCGGAACCTACAGTATCCCCTTCCTTATAAGATACCTCGGAAAGTTTGCCGGCTACAGGTGCATAAACGGTAATGGTTTCATCTGCCGATATGGTTCCGGTACCCTTAACATACTGTGTCACATCCTGTCTTGTAACAATTGCAGTCTCCACAGAATCAGGCTGCATCATATACACAATACCGCTTCCTGCAAGAACCACTGCCACGCTTCCCGCAATGAGATATTTCATTTTCTTTTTCATTGGTACCTCCTTTATTCCACTCCTTTTAGAGCTTCAACCATATCAATCTGTTTCACTTTAGCAGAAATATAACCATTCACAAGCATGGATACTCCAAAAATACCTATTACCGTACATAAATATGGAAATGGGGATAAGACAGTCAGGAAATCAACATCTTCTCCCATCATACCGAGAAGCTGCTGCAGAAAATATAATCCTCCCGGTATTCCCGGTAAAATCCCCACTGCTGTAATTCCCAGATTCTGCTGTTGCAAAATCTGCCTAATTGTAACCGACTGAAATCCCAGCACTTTCAGTGTGGCAATTTCTCTGGCTTTCTCCACAAAAGATAACATTCCCAGATTATATAGCACCACAATACCCAAAAGTACCGCTGCCACAATCATATAAACAGCGATTGCATAATTTATTTTATTTGTTTCAACCATTGCCGCCTTCAGACTTTCCGTGGTATGAACCGCATCGATCTCCTGCCGGTCTGCCAGTTCAAAGGGTACTGTTACATTGGTAAAGATTTCCGTCGGTTCAAAAGAATAATCCATCCGCTCCCATGTATCCCGGCTGAAAGCAATTCCCTGGGTTACCGGGTTTCGATAAATCTTTGTAATCCGGGCGCTGTGAATTTCTTTATCACCCGCTATTTTCCAACTGATTTCATCTCCGATATCCAGATGAAGAAGCTCTGCCTCCCGATAGGAAATAGCTGCCCCATTTTCCGGCAGTTTTATATATTCTCCATCCATCCCCTGATTCAGATAACAGTTTCCGGAGTCCACGATAGTAATGGTACCTACCCGCTCACTGGTCTCTCCATACAATGTTGCAGATGCCTCTTCTATCATCTGACCGGAATAAGCTTCTGCATAATCATAAACGGTACCATAATCTGCATCTTCACTGAATTCAACCTTGTATTTTGCCTTAACCAGTCCGCCATACATCCATCCCGGCTGGAATCGGAGACATTCATAAAAACTGAATGCGCTGAAAAGTAATATACTGCAGACTGTAATGCCAAACATACTCATGACTGTTCGAAGTCTGTTTCTCCAAACATCTCTTATGTTCCACCTGACTGTAAATTTCAGTTTCGCCCAGATTGCTGTTTTTTCCAACCAATCCGCATTATTTTTTTTCGGTGGTTCAGGTCTTAAAATACTGGATGCATTTTCTGACAAAATCTTTTTATCGGACAGATATGCGGTTACAGCAGCAAGCCCTGTAATCACAAATATCAGTATAAACGGTTTGGCCGACAGCTTAAGACATTCATAAGGATTACAAAAGAAATGCAGCATATCCTCATACCGCAGAATTCCCAGAGTATAATATCCTGTAATTCCCCCTGCTATCGCACCCAATAAAGTAATCACCACACTATAGGACATATAATGGGTGGTAATTTTCGCACTGGAGAATCCAAGTGCTTTCAGCGTACCAATCTGCATTCGCTGTCTGGCGGTCAGTCGTGTCATAGTGGACAAAATTCCCAGTAAGGCAATACTAAAAAACATAATCGGAAAAATAATACCAATTGCCTCACTGCTTGTGAGCTGTTCCACATAATAGTGATAGCCAGTATCCTGACTCTTTGTTAAAATTACCAGGTTTTCATTCTCCAACGCTGTTTTGATTTCTGTTTTCAGGATGTCCAGTAAACACTGTTCATCCCCGGTCAGGGACATTTGTCCACTCACACCGGATGCTTTTATGAGAATACGGTTAAAAAATCGCTCCGGCTGGGAACACTCACTGATATCCATATATCCAAAGCCATATTCTCCATACACCGGTTCCACATAAGAGGCATCCGGCACATAATAAATGTATTCCGGAGAATATACGAGTCCCTTTACCATCTCCTGAAGCGTTACATTTTCACTTTGAATCTGTATGGTATCTCCTACTGAAATTCCTACTGCTTTGCAGAACCTTGCATCCAGCCAGATTCCGGATGCCCCTTCCGTATAAGGCTCACCCTCGACCAGGTGCATAGATGAAATATCGTTAGATTCCACATAATTGAGAAGAAGTTTTCTTTCTGTTTCCAAAGTAATCCGCCCATTTACCTGATATACTCCGGTGGCCTCTTCTATGCCGGGCAGATTCTTCAGGGTATCAATATCACTGTAACTGAATATGGCACCCTGAACATCAATATCTTTAAAATTTGTTTCCTGCAGATACTGCTCCATAGATTCAGCGGATCCAACGGTTCCTGAATCAATACCCTCCACTACCATCATCGCAAGAAACGTCATGAAAAAGATGGAAAGAAACTGAACTGCATTCTGCCGGAGATCTCTTAGCATTTTTCGAAAAAGCATACTTGACTCCTTACCAAACGATCTCACTGGCATCCTTAGGATGCTCGTTTATAACAACATCCTGGACTGTTCCGTTTTTCACATAAATTACTTTATCTGCAATCTCTGCAAACAAACTGTTATGGGTAACCATGACAACCGTCCTTTTTTCCAGACGGCTCTGATCCTGCAAAAGTTTCAAAACTTCCTGACCTGTTTTTGTATCCAATGCACCGGTTGGCTCATCACACAAAAGAAGACGGGGGCGCTTTGCAATCGCCCTGGCAATAGAAACCCGCTGCTGCTGACCTCCGGACATCTGAGATGGGAAATTATTTTTTCGCTCTTCCAAACCTACCATTTTGAGGGCTTCCAAAGGATCCATAATGTCTATTCCAAGTTCACTCATAAGTGCCACATTCTCCAATGCAGTCAGCGTCGGAACCAAATTATAGAACTGAAAAATAATTCCGACATCCACCGCTCTGAATTTACCCAGTTCTTTGTCATTCATATTTGTAATATCTTTATCACCGAATATAATCTGTCCGCTGGTTGCACCATCCATACCTCCGACCATATTCAATAGTGTGCTCTTTCCGGAACCGGATGGCCCCAATATAACCACCAGTTCACCTTCTTCGATCTCCACGTTCACATCATGAAGTGCCTCATACACAATATCTCCTGTGTAATAGATCTTTCCTACGTTCTTTAAAGTAATCAATGTGCTCATTTTGAACAACTCTCCATTATCATAAAGTGCTATTTGTCCTATATCAAGTAGCACTTTTCGGTTCAACTCTCAACAGGAATCAATTTATCCACTTTCAAAATATGATTTACAAGCCAACTGAGCAGAAAGTCTACCAACTCTATCAGATATTCCTGTTGGTTATCATCCACATCATCCAGATTGATTTCATTCAACTTATCCACAAATGCCTGATGTGCATACTGTTGTGTTTCTAGTCCGGTATATTCGATACGCTGCATATATTCTTCTTCATGCCCAAAATGATAAATTGTATACTCTTTTAATTCCTCCAGTATCTTTATGATCTCATCATATTTATCATGAAGAAGCTCTTTCGAAATAAGTTCATTGGTTTCCCGTATAATACGGAAAAGTGTTTCATGTTCCTCATCTACAAACATTATTCCGGTATGGTACTTCTCTGTAAATGCAAAAGGATCTTCTTCCGTTTTCTGAATCGGATGAATCTTTCCAATCATAATATCGCTGCCCAGAATATGATGATACAGCCAACGGGATAAATATTCCAAAATTTCCCTCAGTACCTGTTTTCCATCTGTTCCATCCAGTTTATCCAGGGAGATATTCTCCAGTTTTTCTTTGAAATCCTGGTGCTCTTTTTTCTGTCTGGGAAGCTCCGGATCGTTTAGTTCTTCCATATATTTTTCTTCATGTTCAAAATGATTTTCTGCATACTCCTTTAATGCCAGAAGCAGACTTTTCGCTTCCGCAGAAACATTTCTTTCCTCACCAGACAGAACGAATGCCTGATTGATCATATCAAATAGCTGGCGATGCTCTTCGTCAACTTCCAAAATACCTGTTAAACAATCTTCTGTAAATTGATACATCTTTTCCCTCCCGTGTTTTAGGATTTTATTTTTCCTTTGCGCTCATACTCGCAAACCCGCACTTTCGTGCTCCATCGTCTGCTTTCGCAGACTGTTTGCTCGTTAATGGCGTAGGGAAAACAAATGCCAGCTTCGCTGTCGCTTGTTTTTCCTTTGCGCTCATTATATCATATTCTCACTTCGTGCTTGACATAAAGTTAATAATTCTCTATCATTTTCTTATAGACCGACAATCTGTCTAATTATAATATTTTAATATTAATTGCAGAAGGGGAGAAGAAATGAATCAAAAAGTAGAAAAAAATTTTGGATGGAGTTATGTACTTGCAGCATACATAACATTTGTAATCATGGTTTTGGGAATCTGTGGATGTGCCTCTATGGTCTTTCATGCCAGCCCACTTGTTATGAGAATTTTATCTAACCTATGTGCCTGGTCTCCTACGATTGTTTTATTTGTAGGATTTAAAAAATGGGGCCAGGGTAAAACGATAAAAGAATTTCTGATAGAAGTTTTTTCCGGGAAATTAAAGATGTGTCTGATTTTGACAAGTATTTTGTCTACAGGACTTGCATTTTTACTTTCAGCCTATGTTTTTTCCTGTATAAAAGGATATTCTTTTGTATCTGTTTTCCAAAAAGGAAGCTATCCTATTATTGTAAGCATTCTCCTTTCTTTTTTGTCGGGACCGACCGGCGAGGAATGTGGCTGGAGAGGATTTTTACGTCCGGTTTTTGAAAAACAATATGGCTTCCTAAAAGGAAATATTTTAACCGGTCTTGTATGGACATTCTGGCATACTATACTTTGGGTTGTTGACAACGATTATACTTCCGGAATAGAACTTCTTATTTACGTTCTTTCCAATGTTGTTGTAATCACTGCTATCCATATCATTATGGCTGTCATTATGGAAAAAGAAAATAACTTGATTTATGCGGTTCTTGTCCATTTCTTTTTCAATTTACCATATTGTTTTCTTAAGGTGGACATTTCATTTTATATTATTATTATGGTTGTTTATGCTGTGGAAGCGATTGGTTTTTTGCTGTATAGAAAACATTTTACAACTGCTACGCCCATGAACTAATTATTGTTTGGTTTTTCTGTTATTTCTTTTTATAAGAAAAATCCTTTCCAGCAGGGTATTTTTTTGTTTATAAACAAAAAATAAGTGCAAGCAGAAAGGAGTCAAAATATACGGATAGAGAATTTTCAAAAAGAATGTAGAAAAAATTAGACGAGTTAAAAAATTCAGATGAGCCACAACCAATTCAAAGCGATGGATTTTTCCAGCTAATGTTCCTCACTCTATACAGGGTTTTATTCTCTCATATTCCAAGAGATGTACTATCTGCAAAGGAACATTAATTTTTCTGAATATATATAGCAAAAATCCCGCAGTAAACTGCGGGATTTCTATTTATTTATTAGAGTTTAAAGAATTTCATATCTTCTGCAAGGTATACAGATGCATCAGAAATAACGTCTGAATATCTTGCAACCTGTTTACTTTCTTCTGTGATCTGAGCTGCGTGTTCTGTCAGCAGCTCGATACTTGCTAAAATTTCCTGTGCACTTGCTGACTGTTCTTCAGAGATTGCCGCCATATTAGATGCAACTTCATCTACATTATGAATTTCTTTCATAATGTCATCAAGAATGTCCTCTGTCTTTTCGATATCTTCATAAATTTCATTAAAAGTCTTAACTGCTTTATCGATGGATTCAGAACTCTGCTCCATAACTTCAGTACTTTCTCTGGCTTTATCCACCATCCCACCTACTTGTTCATTCACTACCTGAATAATCTGACCGATTTTGTGTGCTGAATTAGAACTTTCAATTGCCAAATTACCAATCTCTGTAGCAACAACCGCAAATCCTCGTCCTGCTTCACCTGCACGAGCAGCTTCAATAGACGCATTCAGTGATAAAAGATTTGTCTGAGAAGCAATATTTTCAATTAACTGAACAATGTTGTTAATCTCTACTGTAGAATTTCCCACTTCTTCTACAAGATCTGTTAACTCTTTCAGACTATTCACCATTTTCTGCATACCATCTTGAACAGCAGTCATATCTGAATGTCCATCTCTTGCAATTTTTACTGTTTCTAACATATGATCGTTTGCTGTATCACTGTGCTCATTGGTAATATTAACACTCTGTGCCAAGGTTGTAGCATCCTGAGCAAGTTGTGTTACAGAATTTACAAGTTCATTGATCGTAGTCTGTATACCACGCATAGAATCGTACTGATCTGCTGCAGTCTCATTTAATACCTGTGCAATATTACGACCTGCACCTGCCTTTTCATCCAAATCTGCTGAAATGCCATGAATCGTATTGATGATTTCACGCATCACGCCAATGTATCTCTCTAATGCATTTTCCATAGTTCCAATCTCATCATTGCTGGCAGAATTTACACTAATAGTAAAATCTCCTTCTGCAATATTGGAAATATCATTCGTAAGTTTTTTAACCGGTTTAATAACACTTCTAATAATAAGTGAAATTACAGCTACTAAAACAAGAATACCTATTACAGCAATCACCAGCAAAATAATTGTCTGATGGTTTACCGTTTCTAACACTTCATCAACGGAAATACAGGAAACCAATACCCATGAAGTATTCTCTACCGGCATTATCAATGTATAATATTTTTCACCGTTATCAACAAAAGTACGAACCTGTCCATCTGGATTTCTAATAATACCTGCAACGCCTGCCATTAATGAATTTTCACTTGATGTAGAAATCGTCTGTGCATTCCATGAAGTATCTCTGTGAGCTAAAATAGTATCACAAGAGGTATCTACCAAAAAACTGTAACCTGATTCGGAATCCATAATAGTAATATTAGAAACCAGCTCTGATACATCGTCCAAATATACGTCTGCAGACATAACCATCTGATTACGATCTGCACGTTTTACAAGAGCTGTTGTACTTACAACAAACTGTCCTGATTCAGCATCTACGTATGGTTCTCCAAAACCTATTGTCTCATGAGTAAGACCCTCCTGATACCAGCCTCTTTCCGTAACTACATAATCAGCATCCGGTACCCAGCCTGATGCATCAAAATACATACCATCTGCATCACCAATATATATCCCAGATGGAAAATCTTGATATACCCCATAAGTTGTTTCTAAATATGCAAATTCTTCTTCGTCATTATCAAATGGAACTGTCTCTAATGTACTCTGGATCGTATCTAATGTAGAAATAATATTCTGGGCCCATATACCCAAATCATTTACATTTGCCTTTGTTTCCGCTTGAAGATTCTGATATGCGGCTTCTTTCATAGCAGTAGATAAGCTCGTAATACTTATAAAGATTATTACTGAAATAGCTACTACTGTAAGTGGAATAATTGTTCCTAGCAATTTTGTTAAAATACTAGATTTTTTCTTTTGTTTGCTTCTCATTTCCAATCTCCTTCCCTGCTTTTACATATAATTCATTATACATTTATATCCTGTTTATGTGTAGTAGAATAAAATATTTTTTGCATAGCAAATCTTACATTTCCATCAATCTATCTATATTGCCTTAAGTTTACAGTTTTCTATTCCTTCTTTCCAGAAGTCTTTGAGGGCATACCCACGCTTTTGACAGATAATGCTTGAATTCATTGCGCCATGTCCAACGATCAGCACATCTTTTCCCTCCGCAAGTAATGGATCAACCCTTTCTGTCAGAAAATTTCCCGTTCTTGCAAAAAGCTCAGCAAATCCTTCTGCGCCACCTGTTGCAACATAGTGTTCCGGGTCTTTGAAAAACTTATATATGGGATGCTCCGGTTTGTCAAAAACACACTCTGTTCCCTCATAATCACCAAAACAGATTTCCTTCAAACGGTCATCATAGATGATAGGAAGATTTCTTCCTTCAAGGACAAGTTCTGCAGTTTCTTTGGCGCGAACAAGAGGAGAACAAAACACAACATCAAAATGGATATCCTTGTACTGTTCACAAGCTTTTCTTGCCATTTCTCTCCCCTCTTTGGCAAGTGGGATATCCGTACGTCCCTGTAATTTATGAATTTTATTCCATTCTGTGATTCCATGACGGAGCAAATATAACATGTTTCTTCTTTTCGTCCTTTTCTTCTTTATTGCCTGGAAATCATCTGAGCATATTCTTCTGCTTCCACAGGTTTCGCATAGAAATAACCCTGTACACATACATTTCCAATCTTTTTTAAAAATTCTACCTGTTCCTGTGTTTCTGCACCCTCCACAACAACCTTTAACTGCATATTTTGTGCAATGTGAATCAGGCTCTCAAGAATATAGCGGCTCTTGCCCTGATCTCCGGAACCATCCAGAAACTTCAAATCCATCTTAATAACATCAAGTGGGATCTCTTTTAACACATTGAGAGACGAATAACCGCTGCCGAAGTCATCCATGGCAATTTCAAATCCACAATCTCGCAATTCTTGGATTTTACAGTAAATAGTGTCATTTTCTTCCGCACAAAGTGTCTCTGTAATCTCCAATTGCAGATCAGATGGTTCGATACCATACTTAGCAATTAATTCCGTTAACTTATCCCGTAGCTCTCGATTATAAAAATGCGCTCTGGATACATTAACAGAAATTGGTCCCTTATAGATACCTTTCTTCTTCCACTCTGCTATATAGCGGCAGGTTTCTTCCCAAATATAGTAATCTAACTGTACAATAAAACCATTACGTTCAAAGATATGGATAAACTTATATGGTGGTATCAAACCCTTTTCCGGATGCTTCCAGCGCACCAGCGCCTCTCCACCTACGATACATTCTTTTTCTACATCGTATTTTGGTTGAATATATGCACAAAACTGTTTCTCATAAAGAGCTGTTTTCATTTCGCTTTCAATCTGCTTTACTTCTAACAGTTGCTTGTGCTCTTCCTCACTGTAATAGCGGATATATTCCATCTCATTACGCTCTTTATTGTGCACCGCAATCGCTGCTCGATCACACATAGCACTGATAGACAAATCCTTTTGATCTTTCACCAGAAATACGCCATAATTCAGTTTAATATCCAAATCCACTTTTTGGGATACGAATTGATTTGACATGTTCATACTGTCAAACTCTTTCACTGAGAGACACAGATAGAAGCGATCCCCTGTAAATCTTCCGGCAATCAGATTATGCTTTTTCGCTAATTCCTTCAGGCTCTTCGCAATTTCCTTTAAAAGTGCATCTCCGGTATCCATATTGTACAGATCATTTACCACCTGGAAATTGACAATGTTCATAAGAACAATACACATATCTTCCTGGGCACTGTTAATCATTTCTCTTGCTTTACGATAGAAATATGGACGATTGTATATCCCTGTCAATTCATCTTCCTGAATTTTCTTCTGCAGTTTCTCGTAATCCTTCATCTCAATTCGTACTTTTGTGATATTACGAATCAAAATCGTATAAATGACAAGGGAAATTATGGTCAGAAATAGAATACCAATTAAAACATCTCTATACTGATATAGAATATCCTTTGTCGTAAGCTGATAAGGATTTAGCAAAAGTTCCAAAGTCGGAATTGCTTCTTTTTCAGAAGATGAGATATGTCGAATGCTCTTATTAATGATATTAATTAAAATCTCATTATCTTCACCCGTTACCACACACATTTCATTTACCAAATCATGCCCTGGACGTTCCACCAGTTTGTCTGAGTAAATCGGCTTCTGTAAAATATAATTCATCAGATAAGCATCCTGAATTGCAATATCCGCATCCCCATCGACTATTGCATCCAGACAATCCTGGGTATTGTCATAGTATTTAATTGTAAAATTCTTACTATAAGACCTCAAATAAGGTTCCAGATAATGCATTTCCTGCGTAACAGCAAATACATAATCCATTTTTCCGGAATCAGACACATCCTCGCGTCTGCAGATATAGGACAAATGATTCTCTACCAAAGGAATACTATATTTCAGTTGATCAATTGCTTCACTGGCTTCGATTGCCCGTTTTGTGCGAAGCATTACATAACCCCCCTCCGGCAATCCTGTGGTGAGAGATTCCATTGCTTTAGGGTCTGTTTCAATCTGAATATTAAAAGATAATCCACTCTTTTGCTCTAAAAGTCGGAAAAACTTTACAAATATACCACCTGGATTTCCATCCTTATCTAAATAGCTAAGTGGTACGGAACCCAGCATCAGCTTTACCGGGATGGGCTCTGACTTTGCAATATATTCTATTTCCTCCCGGGTAAACATCGGTTTATCAGACACTTGACTATATCCGAAATATTTCGAATATAATTCTCCTTCAAATTCAGGGTTATCAAATTTTAACTGTTCTACTGCCTTATCCAATTTCTGCATCAATGTTTTGTTATGAATAGATGTAAAGCAGTAGTATTCATTGACTCCGAAACGAGTTACAATACGAGTATTTTCAAAATTATACAAGCTTCCATGGCAAATAACATCTACCGTACCATCTTCCAATGCCTCATAAAGCTGTTCATGTGTATCATAAATACGACTCTCGTAGGAAATATCCTTTTCATCCAAAAAGTCAAATACCGCTGTTTTATCTATTTCTTTTTCCGGAATACCGATAACACATCCATCCAAAGCTTCGTAATCGTCATAATATATAGCATCATCCTGTTTTGCATAAAGTACATAGTTCTCATATGCAGCAAAAAATTCAGACTGAAGCAACTGCTTATACGGATTCTGTCTTTCACTGGCAATGAATGCAAAGTTAACATGATTATTTGCCAGATCATTTTCTATATTTTCCTCTTCTATAGGGATATACTCATAATTCCAATTGGTGTACTCTGCTATCTTTTCCAAATATTCCACACCAAATCCTGTCCACGTTCCGTTAATATTCTTAATAAGCGGATTGTCCTCTATATATCCAATTCGAATCGTTTGCTTTTCACTTGCATTTACCATTGTCGCCGGATGAAGCAATGCTAGTAACATTATAATTATTAAAAAGAACGTACACTTTTTCCTCATTTGCATATTCTCTCCTAATAATATATCTAAACAAAAGTTATTACACATAACCAATATCTTTTCCACGATGCGATGCCTTATCATTCTCATTTGTAGCTTGTAGTTGTACGTTAACTATAACATATTTTTTATCATTACCGACAGTTGCTTTCACTCAAATCATACCATAAAACAAAAATGCAGTAATAATTGTAATCAACTATTACTGCAAAATAACTGTTCCCTGGGGGAATCGAACCCTCAACTGCTCCTTAGGAGGGAGCTGTTATATCCATTTAACTAAGGAAACATTTTGAAGTTATACATATACTTCTTGATAACTTCTACAAAAACTTTTACTTATCACTTTTAAAATATTTTCTAAGAAACCCCACATATATCAGGAAAGTTAATCGTTCCCTGCATCCATATGGTTCCCTTAAACCGGCGTCCCACTTTCGGTTCGCCATACAAATCTATTTTATTGATACACATATCAAATGTCAACTCATTACAGTTCAAAGTCATAACATATATTTCTTCATCTGTTTCTTTGTTCTTAATAAGTGTACATTCTTTAATCTCTGCCAGAATAGAATACTGATCACATTCTACACCAAAGGGCATAAAATAGGTATCCACCAGACTTAAGACATCTTCATTTCGGATTTTTTTACATACCGCATTGTAAATATCCATATCTTCCAAAGTAAGTGTTTCAATCGCCTCTTCATTTCCTTCTCTGGCCTGTGCCATCAGCTTACTTCTTTTTATGGAATTTATTCTGCTTTTTTCAATGTCCTGTTCATCCTTTTCAATAGGCAGAATGATCTTACCACCGATGGAAAGAGCTCCTAGTGTTAATGAAGTTCCTCTTACCGGCAATAAATTATTGTATTTCACTTTGGCATAAGATATCACATTCTGCAAATAGAAGATCAGAGATACTCCTACCTTCAAATCGTCACATACACCGGCATACGATTCCTTTTCTGCATGTCTTTCTACAGAGATATTATCTTCCGATGAAATATTGGATCCAATAAAATAAGGAAAATAATATTCGTATGTGAATTTATCATCCTTATCGAATTCTCCACATACCGCAATACCCATATTGTCGGTGAAATCTTTGCAAAACATTGCAAGCATGGATTCTTCAGAATTTGATGTATAGCTTCTGTTTGTTGCATTTTTTATGACATCCAGAATCAGATCGTGGACTTCATTATGATTTTTAATTTTGCTGAATCCTACAGCCCGCAGATATTTATGCATGATTTCACCTCCTCGTATAATATTTTCTTTTCGGCGTCGCTTGTTTTTCTTTTGTCAGGTTTTATACTCGCAAACTCGCACCTTCGGTGCTATATTGCCTGCTTTTCGCAGGCTGTTTGCTCGTTAATGGCGCAAGAAAAACAAATGCCACCTTCGGCGTCGCTTGTTTTCCTTTTGCGCTCATTACATTATATGTTATGGTCTGATCTCTGTTTTGCCACCCATATATGGACGCAATACTTCCGGAATCTTTACAGATCCGTCTTCCTGAAGATTGTTTTCAAGGAAAGCAATCAGCATTCTCGGTGGAGCAACTACAGTATTATTCAAAGTGTGGGCAAAATATTTATTTCCATCTTTTCCTTTTACTCTGATTTTCAGTCTTCTGGCCTGTGCATCACCCAGATTAGAACAGCTACCTACTTCAAAATATTTTTTCTGTCTTGGAGACCATGCTTCTACGTCAAAGGATTTTACTTTCAGATCTGCCAGGTCACCGGAGCAGCATTCAATAGTACGAACAGGAATATCCATGGAACGGAACAGGTCTACTGTATTCTGCCATAATTTTTCAAACCACATTGGAGATTCTTCCGGCTTACATACTACGATCATTTCCTGTTTTTCAAACTGGTGTATTCTGTATACACCTCTTTCTTCTATACCATGTGCTCCTTTTTCTTTTCTGAAACAAGGAGAATAGCTGGTAAGTGTTTTTGGAAGTTCTTCCTCAGCTACCATAGTATCGATAAATTTACCAATCATGGAATGTTCGGATGTTCCGATTAAGTATAAATCTTCTCCTTCGATTTTATACATCATAGCATCCATCTCCGGGAAACTCATA
>JBJENT010000105.1:0-16547 GCA_051880335.1 Lachnospiraceae bacterium | reverse complement strand
GCTCATCTTCGGCAGAACTTTTCTCAAACCGAAATGCATTTCGATTATAACTTGTAGTCACCAGATGGTTTTTCCTCTTCTGATAACTCATCATATTAGCAACCAGATAGCTTCTCAGTGAACTCACCGCGCTGTCTTCATCTGTGATATCAAAAAGGACACCGCTATCCCGGAAAACCAGTTGTATCTCATCCCCATCTATGAGCAGGGTACACTCCGCTGCCACTTCTTTTCCCGGATTTTTTTCCAGAATCAGCATTTCCAGTTCTTCTGTCAGCAGCATGATGCGGGATACCAGTTTTTTCTTTCTATTTCTATCTAACAGTATTTTCTCCAGTTCATCTCTCAGGTTCAAAATGGACTGTTCCGTCAGGATCAGATCAAAATCCCAGATTTCTCCTTCCTGTTTCAAAAGAAGAGGAAAGTTTTTTCGTCCATAATGCCTGCATATCAAAAGCGAGCTGATTCCCAGGGATAAAAGAGGGGCAATTCCAAAACCTATCCAGACACCATTTACTCCAAACATTATTCCACCCAGAATCATAAGTGTAACCAGAGCAAGAAAATCTTTCAAAATCGTAATCCACGTGGCAAGCAGCATCTTTTCGATCAAAAGATAATAGGTTGTGAGAAGAAACAGCAGTGCGGAACACACCAGAAAAGGACTGGAAAAACGAACTGCGGTTTCGCATAGGTTGAGCAGTCCCGGATCGGTGATTCCAAGCATTCGTGCCAGATATCTTCCTCCCAAAAAAAGCAGCAGCGACGCGCCGATTCCTTCCAAAGTAGCTGCTTTTCCTGCCAGAGACATCATTTTACGGATTCCCACCGTATTTTTTTCTCCCCGGTATACATTAACAAGGGGTGTGATAGCCTGTCCGATTCCATCAAAAATAACCGTCAGTTCTATCACGCTGATGATCACAGAAAGAACCGGCAGGTAAAATTCTCCAAATCTGGACAGGATAAATTTATTTGCCACACAGGCTGTCATTCCCCAAAGCAGATATACAATGGAATCCATCATACCGCTCTTTGCCACTCTCACCACATCCTGTACCTGTAAATGCCAGGAAAACCGGAGAGAATTCTGCCTGCGGAAAAAGTGAAGGGAAAGCACCGCCAGGCTCAGAACCGTCCCAATCAAAGTCCCCAGACTGGCTCCGCCCACTCCTATTTTATGGCAGAGGATAATAGAAGCCGGAATATTGATCCCGATTTGCACTCCATAGGAAAGATTGCAGACCAGCTCATCTCCATCCGAATAAACCATATCGATCAAAAGGGCATAGATGGGATATAGCAGCATAATAAACTGATAATACCGGTAATACTCCCATGCATAGGCGCCTACTGCCGCTGAAGGATTCATAAAGGCAAAATAGGCATTTTTTCCAAAAAATGCCAAAAGAAAGAGGGCGATGCCTGATATTCCAGCAAGTATTACTCCCTGGCCAAACAGACCATCTGCCCTGTCTTTCTGAAATTTTCCCATTTCATAGGAATACAGCATAGAGGTTCCAATGCTGATCATAGTGCTGATAAATACAGCCACTGAAAAAAGCGGAGTTACCAGATTGGAGGCGGCGATTGCTGCTTCCCCGAAAATATTACCAATGATAATCGTATCGGAAAGCAGCATCAGATATTCCATCCCCATTGAAACCGAAGCGGTCAATAAAAGTGTTTTAAATTTTCCGGAACAAAAAGCCCTGTTTTTATTACTTCGCATTCTCATTTTACTGATTCTTTAAGGTCAGATAAAGCTCTGCTTCTGTTGCCTGAATATACGGATTTACATAGAAGATATCAACAATGCCGAATGTGATGGCACCCAGCAGCTTCCATCCCAGGAAAGAAAGATTCAGTACAAAAGTATTCCACTTATGTCCCCTCATCATCTCTTTACTCTTGCGCAGTGCATCCATAACTCCCATATCAGGGTCGTCTGCCAGAATATAGCCTACCATATAATATTCAAAGATTTTGATGATACCCGGTATCACAAGAAGCAGACTCCACAGAGCTACAAAAACATTCACCAGTACCATTGCGCCAACCGTCTTAAGATAACGTCCACCGCTAAAAGAATATCCCAATTCCTTTATTTCAGCAGGCTGCTGTGCGTTCTTCATAAAGTAGCGGTTTATACCTACCAGAAGCGGATTGCGGAGAAAGATATTGATTACCAGTGCAATCAGAACCGATACGCCGAGAATCCCGAGAAGGATTGCAACAATCGTTTCTACTGAAACGCCTGCCTGAAATGCAGCTGCTTTCAGACTTTCCTTAATCTCCTTCATATTCCCTTTCCAGGAATAATCCACTGTACCGGTAAGCGCCATTAAAATGAGCCCAACCAGTACACATTTCCAGTAATTGCGCTGAAACGCTGTCTTTCCTTTTTCTTTTAATTCTTTTCTTGTCCACATGATCTCTTTTCCTCCTTGTTTTACGACACATTGAATAAGATGTGTCTTTTTGTGTTTTTATGATCCACTCTTACTATTTACTGCTTCAGTATTCCCGCTTTTGCATTCTCCAGAATCTTTTCCACGTCTGCCCCGTCCATATCCAGATTTTCCGCCCTGATACAGGTGGTCTCCCGGATGCCATACAGATTCTTTGCAAGAGCTTCCACATAAGGATAGCCAAAGTCTGAAAGAATGGGGCCTCCTGATGTGGTCACATAATACAGATGCTTTGCCCTGCATAACCCTTTCGGTCTGTTATTCTCATAACAAAAAGTGATTCCGGAAACCGTCACTGCCTCCAGATAGCTTTTGAGAAGCGCCGGAAAAGCCAGATCCCAATAGGGCGCTGCGATCACAATACAGTCTGCCTGGGCAAACTGCCGGGCATAGCAAAAGAAGTCATCTTCTGTTTTTCCTGCTGCCAGCAGGCGGTCTCTCTTTTCCAGACTGTCTTTGGACAGTGGTTCTATCTTTTCTTCCTCCAGCCGAAGCTTCGTCACTTCTCCTTTTGTTCTTTCCGACACATCTGTCGTATTTTCTCCTGTCACTTCTACCGACTCTTCTGTCGACTCTTCTGTCGGCACTTCTCCCGACAATTTACTCAGAAGATCCCGGGCCAGAATCAGCGTCCTGGATGAATCACGAACACAGGCATTTATAAAAAGTATCTTCCTCATATCTGATTATACATCCTTTTTTAATTTTTTCGAAACGATTCAGAATCCCATCGCAAAACTCAGCTTCGCTGCTTTCCTTTTGCTCATATGGTTTTCTTCATGGTCAGAATATTCCTTCCATTCTCATAACAGTATGCAGTCTCATCCATCATTTTCTTCATCATAAAGATTCCAAGACCGCCAATCTGCCTTTCATCTGCCCCTGCTGTCACATCCGGGTCCGGTTTTTCCAATGGATTAAAAGGAGTTCCCTGATCCACAAAGCGAAATACCACCTCTTTCCCGGACTCATCAAAAGCAATGCCTATTTTCACCTCTCCCTTATCCCCCGGATAGGCATAATGGGCGATATTCACAAAGATTTCTTCCAGGGACATGGTGATCTGCAGGATGGTTTTCCTTGGGCAGTTATATTTCTCCAGTTCACCTTTCACAAAATCCAGTGCCTCATGAAGTGCTGTATCCTCCGCCGGAAATGTTTGCTCTACCATAGCGCTATCTCCTGCCTTCGCAGCATGTTTCTTAAAATCCAGTATCAACATGGTAATATCATCAAACTGGGGAGCATCTCCCACAAACCCCTCGATATTCTGTTTCAGTCCGTGAAGAATCTCTTTTATATTCTCCTCACTATGTTCGTTCAGAAACTGATTTAACCGTTCTGTTCCATAAAGCCGGTTATCCTGATTGGTTGCCTCTGTTACCCCATCGGTATAAAGGAACAGCCTGTCACCCGGGTCCAGCGTAATCTCATTCTTCCGGTATTTTATGCCCTCCATACCTGCCAGTACCAGACCCGGCCGGGTGTTCAGATAGGTAAAGCTGCCATCTTTCTTCTTCAGGAGAGGTGGATTATGTCCGGCATTGGCAAAAGAAAGAACACCACTGGTCAGATCCAGGATTCCCATCCAGGCTGTCACAAACAGTCCTGCATCATTTCCCTCACACAACAGCCTGTTGACCACGGTAAACACATCATTTACTTCCAGCCCCATCTGGGCCTGATTTTTGATCAGTGTCTTGGCGATTACCATAAAGAGAGCCGCCGGAACGCCTTTTCCGGAAACATCTGCGATGACAACCCCCAGATGGTTTTCATCAATCATATAAAAATCGTAGAAGTCACCGCCCACTTCCTTGGCCGGTGTCATGGTGGCATAAACCTCGAACTCATCATGTTCCGGAAACGCCGGAAAAATACAGGGCAACATATGCGCCTGTATGCTGGAGGCCAGCGTAAGCTCCGCATTGATACGTTCTTTTTCTGCCGTAACACTCCTTAGATTATCAATATATGCTTCCAGATCCTTCACCATGCTGATATAGGATCTGGCCAGATCTCCTACCTCTGTAGAATCCCCGGCATACTGCCTGCAGGCAGACACCATGGTCTCCCGCTGGGCATCTGTAGCATGATCCACATAGTATTTTCCGGCCACTTCAGCCAGATTTTCGATGGGTTTTGCAATCCGGTTTTCCGTAAACCACATAAAACCCATAGACAGGGCAAAATAGAAATTTAGTGCCAGTGTCTGGAACAGATACATACGCCCCCAGATACCTACACTGCTTCCGGCTTCTCCCATCTTCTCAGTCAGATAGACTGCTGCCCCTACCATGATGCAGATTCCCACACCGGTGATAATGGTATTTAAGATCATCCTCTCATTTAAAGAAAAGGTAAATATTTTCTCCTTGCAGCCATTTTCCCTGTTTTCCAGATATCTTTGCAGAAAATGGCCGGCGATGAGCAGCGGACATCCAAACAGGATACCGGAATCAAAACTGTTAAAAAACAGATAGATACTGTTGATGGAAAGCAAATCCGAAACTGCATACGCGTGGTTTAAAATTCCGGTGCATAATACGATAAGAAGTGCATCCATAAACATAACCAGGAAAAATTTCAACATTCTCGAAATACTGTCCAGGCGAAATTCATTTCCGTCATGTTCCCTGTTCAGCTTTTTCCATAAAAACCAGGGAACCATCCCATAGACTACCTGCTGCACAGCTCCGATCAGTGCATAGGAAATCCCATATCCCGAGATACAGTCTGCGATCAGGCTTCCAACTCCGCAGCCCAGCGCCGCAGGCAGCCCGAACAAAAGTCCCAGAACCGGCGTCAATGCAGTGATCGGACGCAGATCCGTTATATCCGCTGCAGCAAGACGGAGACGGAAGGGCATGGTCAGTCCCACAAACAGAACGATACTCAGTAAAAAGATAATGCAAACATTGATATATTGATTGGTTTTTCTTTTCATTTTTTCTCCCGGAATCCCTAATCTTATCTTTTCAAATCCATATTCCACAAACACTGGGATTTGTCTTTTTTAATCCATGGTCCACAAACGCTGCAGTTTACACTTCTGGTCATTCACCTGCTGCAACAGTGCAAGAAGTCCCTCCGGCTTTTTCGAAAATACCTCGGACAATACATTTTTATCGATCTCCACAATCTGGACATGGGAAGTAAGCACGGTATAGGAAGAAGGTGCTGTTTTCTTCTCCAGAAGACTTTCCACTCCAAACACTTTTCCATTTCCTATGATCCGCAGGCTTTTTACCATACCATCCATGGCCATCATACTTTCTTCCAGCTTCCCGTCTCCCACGATGGAAAGCGAAGAAACGATACTTTCCTGGGTCAGGATTTCATCTCCCGACAGGTAAGTTTCCAGCCTGCAATGTCCTGCCAGCATGATCATTTCTTCCACAGTCAATGTCTCAAACAGCCCGGAATTTTTCAGATAAAGGGCTATCTGGGCCTTTTTAATCTTCCGCAGTTTTTCTTCCCTGGTATCGTCCACACGGAAGAGGGATTTCTTGTCAAATTTTACGGTGCCCAGGGAAAGGATTCCCATAAGTTCATTCAGGAACAGTTCATGGAGATCATCCAGAAGGATTTCGATATAGCCCTTCTTAGCGATATAGTTCATTCCTATTTTATCTTCGTACAGATAGTAATTTATACACAGGTTGATATCCAGGTCATCTTCTGAAAGCCCGTTTACAGTATGTACGCTGTTTTTCCCAATCTCCATTTGCCCCAATTCATCAAAATTCACAAAATGATGAACCATTCGGAAAAATTCAGAAAAAGAAATTCCGGTAGCTGCCTCAATATTTTCTACGGTACAGTTCCGATATCCAGAAGCCTCTTTCATCTGTCTGTCCATCTGCTGTATGGACTCTTTTGCAGAAACACTCCGATCTGCTTTTATGGGAAAAAGCTTTAATTCTTCTCCATTTCCTGTGGTAAGGATCATGGGATTATTTTCCTCATGAAGCTTTCCAAGCATACTTGCCCAGGCATACAAAAGCAGGGTCTTCATGGAAGTTCCAGCCTCTTCACAGTAATTTTTCAGACTTTCTGCCAGAGAGCCACCGCATTCTTTGTAGAGAGTGGTCTTCTTCCGGTACTCTCTGTCCAGCTCTTCGGTCCGGCTTTTTTCTCCGGGAATGGTCAGGCTTTTCCCCGGGGAAAGAAGGATCTTCTTCCAGTAGTTCACACTTTTTTCCACCAGCTGCTGATTCATCTGCTGCGCCGCATCCTCGCTTACTCCGGGCAGCAAAGCGTTCTCCGCATCCATCCCGCCGAAAATCTTATAGAGCATATTCCGGATCCCCACCGGAAAACAAATATGGGGATAATAGGAAATGACAACCAGCAGTTCTCTTGGTCCGGTCAAATATCCCTGGATCCGAAGGACCGGATCAGACTCGATATGGAATTTACGCCTCATTTCAGATGCCAGCACATTTTTCATGAGAAAAATCAGTTTTTTCTGGTCTGCTTTCTGTACGTCATGCAGTGGAAAACTTTTTTCCGCACTTTCGTAAACTACTTTAACCGGTTTTTGCAATCCCTTATATAAAAGGACGCTGCGAAGCAAGGGGTAAGTCTTCATCAGCTCAGCATACCCCTTTCGAATCCGATTCAAATCTGTTTTTCCGGTAAGGCGACAGATCACCTGTTTATAGTTCTGCTTTTTCCCGCTTCCTATTTCCTCAAGAAGCTGTTCTTCTGCATCAGTCAAAAAATCCATATCCTCAATGGGTTTGACGATCTTGCCTGCCAGCTTCTTTTTCTCCTCCAGGGGTAGCTCTTCGATCAGTGCCTGTTTGTCCGGAGGAAGCCGGTCAAACACAGAAAAATTCACATGGCTGTCGTTTGGATTTTGTGTAAAGGAATCTTTCAGACTGGTAATCAGGTGCCAGTATTTCTCATCGTATTGTTCTTCCATATCATTTCCTTTTTCATTGGCAACTCTTATTTCATCGATATATTTTATCGATACTTTTTGTCTATATCTTTTTGTCGATATCTTCTTATTCTATTGTCAGAATATCTGAAAAACCGGTCATATCAAATACTTCCATGATATCCTCATTTACATTTTTAACTACCAGTTTTCCCTTCATTGCCTTGTGGGCACTTAATACCACACGAAGCCCTGCAGAAGATATGTACTCCAGTTTTCCCAGGTCAAGTACCAGATCTGTGATGCTGCCATATTGCTCATTCAGTTCCTTGTCCAGATCAGGTGCAGTCATAGTATCCAGTCTTCCTTCCAACATAACTGTTAATTCTGCTCCCGATAAGCTTTTTTCGATTGTCATTTCGTATTCTCCTTCCCAGAATAATCATTAATTTTATTATATTTTTTTCTATAGATATTCGTCAAGAAAACCATACAATATATGATACTTTCTAACCTCTGTATCCTTTCAGATTGTTCAGCTGGGCATTTCTGGCCTCCGCCCAGGAATATTCTCTCAGATATTCCCCGCTGTAATTTCTGAGGGCTTCCTTATCTCCTGCAAGGATACGGTACAGATCGCATTCGATCTGATCTGTCCTGAGATATTTTTTTCTTCCGATGTTTACAAGGATATCTTCGATTCCTTTTGTTTTTAACGTGTCCATCAGGCGCTTATAAGTCACCCGGTACAAAGCTCTGGTATTCTCATCTGCGTTTCTCCCCGGCCACAGACAGGCGATTGCCTCTCCGGCAGAGACGCCTTCATCACCTCTGTCCACAAAAAAGGCAAACAATTCTTCTACCTTTGCCCTTCCCCACAGCATCCGTTCTCCATCCACAGAAACCACAAAGCCGGGAATCGTCTGTATGCAAACCCGCTTTTGGAACAGCGGACGAAATCTGGCTGCCTTTTCCAGCTCTTTTTTGATATCCTGGCGGCTGTAGGGCTTTAATACATATCCGATCGCATCCACGCCAAAGGCCTGCAGGGCGTACTGCTCGAAAGCAGTTACAACGATAATACAGACATTTGGACACACCTTTTTCAGCTTCTCTGCCAGATTAAGTCCATGCATTTCCTGCATCTCCATATCCAGAAAGGCTACATCCACCTGCTCTTTTTCTGCAAAAAGAATGGCGTCTTCTCCACGCTCAAAAAGATGAAGACTATGGATTTCCGGGAAGTTTTTCACAGTCAACCGGAAATTATCCAATGCCGGTTTTTCATCATCTACATAAATTACATTCATGCTATTTCTTTCCGTCCCTTTCTTTCCAGTATGGTATGCGGATCGTCACCGTGGTTCCCTGTCCCTGACTGCTTTGTATCTGAAAGCTTCCGTTCATCATATATCGCAGACGGAACACGACATTGCTGATTCCTACAGAGCAATTCGTCTGGCCGGCATCTTTTATGGCATCCGATTTAAGCCCAGTCCCGGCTTCTTTTATGGCATCCGATTCAAGCCCAGTCCTGGCATCTTTTTTGGCATCCGGTTCAAACCCAGTCCCGTCATCTTTTTTGGCATCCGGTTCAAACCCAACCCCGTCATCCTGTATGGTAATGAGGATATCCTGTTTTTCCCTTGTGGTGGAAAGAAGGATTGTCCCGCCATCAGGCCTACTCAAAATTCCATGCTTGATCGCGTTTTCTACAACAGGCTGCAGAACCAGTGGCGGAAGAAGGAAATCCGATACCTGAATATCGGTCCGGAATCCGATTTTTTCTCCAAAGCGGACCTGTTCCAGCATGATATAGTCCTCCAGATGCTCCATTTCCTTTGTAAACAGAGTGAGTTCATCCTTTTGCATCGTATCGATGTTTTTTCGCAGATACCTGGCAAATCGCACTACCATCTCATCTGCCTTTTCCGGATCATATTTGCATAAACCGCTGATCGCATTCAGCACATTAAAAAGAAAATGGCTTCTGATCTGGCTCATGGCGAGAACCACCCGGCTGTTTTTCAGTTCTCCTTCCAGTTTTTCAGCCCGGATGGATGTACTATACTGAGAAGCAATCAGCCTTACTGCACGGACAATATGAAAAGCAAACAGAAGCAGAAAGCCGGCCTTTAAAAGAATGCCTCCCGGCAGAAAACTCATCCTTCCGTTCAGCAGCTCTGCTTCCACCAGAAGCAACATCACGATACTGCTGCCGACCAGCACCTGATCTGTCATCCTGTCCGGAATATTTAGCCTTTCCGGAATGCTTTCTCTGTCTGAACTGTTTTTCCTGTCCGGAATATTTTCTCTTTCTGAACTGTTTTGCCTGTCCGAAATACTTTTCCTGTACAGACGGTTTCTCCCATATTCCCGTACGCATAGACATAGCAAAATGAAACCTATTATGCCAAGGGCTATGGCATAATACAGCCCTGTATCATATACGCCCACCAGGCCTGCAAAACAGGAAATCAACAGTACTGCGCACACCAACTCCAAAACACCTTCAAAAACCCCCGCCACTTTTCCGGCTTTTCCGTTTTCTCCGGCGTTTTCAAGGGTTCCTTCCTTTTCCACTTTTCCGGTCAGGATCTTGCGGACACAGACCACCAGCGTAAGGCCAAAAAACATCAGGCAGAATTGCCTCAAACAGGTATTGAATATGAGGGAAGCATTTCGAAAGGGGATGTCCTTTGTGTCCATCATGATATATCCACCCATAAAAAGACACATCCATCCTATGCTCCACAATAAGCTTCCCACCGAAATCCTCTGAACCAGATAACTGATGGAAATCCCAAGTATGGCAATGGATGCAACGATCAGAATCATTCCGGCTATGGTATCAAGTCTGCTCTCCTGTCCGGCCAGATCCTGTAAAGCAACCCCTCCACCAAAACAGAGAGAGTTCAAAAACTCCTGATAGGCATCTCCGTTTCCGTATTTATGCGGATTATGCAGCCGGATCTCGATTTCCTTTCCTGCATCTGCTTCCGAATATTCCCAGGTGTTCCAGACACTTGCACATACCATTTCCGGCACTTCATCCCACACCCTGCCGAACAGGTAGGCCGGTTCTCCTTCTACCGATATACTCACCCCGATATGATCCTGATAAAAACTCAGTGCCATGGGAAAAGAAGATAAAGGAAGCCCCCGCAGCACAAGATCCCCATCAAAAGCAGATACTCTGGTATTTTGATCCAGGGGCTGCCACTTGCTGTCTCCGATACGGTATTCCCCCTCTATCTCTACATCCAGAACCGATGAAAAAAATGACGAGTTGGCGGTGCTTGTCATGTAATACAATAGCGCTCCTGCCAGTACTGCCAAAAGGATATAGCCGATTGCCTGAAAGGAGAATTTACCCCATCTGTATTTTGATGTATTTTCTGTGTTGTTTTCGAATTCCTTATCCAACGTTTTATCACCTGTTTACTATGGTTTGTACTCTAATCTGTTATCTGCCATTTGTTCTTTGTTATCTGTTCTTTAATATGTGAACTCCAGAAATTCTACCGGTTGGGGCAGACCTGGGTTTCACATTCACTTTCCCCTGCATCCAGATCGGTTTCCTCCTGCTCATATTTGCTGAGCAGGAAAGGTGTGAAGGGCTTCATATCCTTCTTCCGTCTGTTATATTCTTCTTCCGAAATTTCTTCATAGGGCATAAGCTCATAAAAATTGTCATCAAAGCTCAAAAAGGACAATGCCACGATATCATCCCAGTGATTCCACACCCATTCTTCCACTTCGTCCCATTCCTGATCTCTTACATGAATGGTAATGGAACAATTGTGATCCACATAATGGGTCATGAACATCCTGTAATTTTCCAGCTGCTCCAGAGCAGATATATCTGCTTTCACACGACCCTTCGGTGCCTGAACCGGGAACTCCACTACTTTTGTACTGCAGGTTTCCGGATCCTGACCCACCTCGGGATACACCGGATATCCAAGCTCCTCACAAACCCTGCACAGCGGATCTGCGGCATGGATGCGCACCCTCCGTACATAATAAGAGGAATGAGAATAATGTATGCCGCTGGAAACCGTAGGAAGGAGTGAAAGGGTTCCCTCCGGCTTCACTGTTGTAACAAGAAGGGGCGGATTTAGTCCCAGCTCCTCTGCCAGCTCCCCGGCCGCTTTATGAGCAGTATCCCGAAGTTTTTCCAGCAGGATACACTGAGCATCCCTGTCCATTCCAGTGGCGTTTACCATGTCCTGCCATCCGGTAAGGGAACAGCCGATCAGGCGGTCCCGCTGCTGCACTCTATCCCATTCAGGAAGCTCCAGCTTTTTGCAGGTCATTCGGTAGCCTGCCCGGGCAGAAAGCCTTTGCGCAGTCAAAAGTCCTTCTTCATCCAGTCTTCCTTCCCGGACAAAAGCCATTACATTTACTGTGGTCAGATTGCACATTCCGTGGTTATCCAGCAGAATCTCCCCACAGGGATTACAGCCTTTAAAATCCGGCCGGCGTTTCAGCCCGGCTTCTTCATTGATCCATCCCGGTTCCCCGGAATAGCGCATCAGCTGCAAATGCCGGTGAAGCTGCTCACGGTTTGGTTTTTTTCGGTAAAAAACAGAGTTATTGCTCATCTGGCGGTGGGAGATGGAAGCATTCAGTTCCCATTTGCCATCCACCTGCTGATACAGATTGTTTTTCGCAGTAATACATTTTTCATCATCCGCATCAATCAGTCCGATCTCAGAAGTGCGGCGCACGCCTCCGGAAACCACATTTTCTCCGATGATATTGGCGATATCCAGAAGATGAATCGGTTCCAGTCTGGTATGCCTGCTCAGATGTTTGATTCCGGAAAGGGTAATGACTCTGTGAATTTTGCCCATCATGGTCTGCATCGACTCATAGCCGCTTGCTGTGCCTCCAAATGTACTCAGGCGTTCTCCACGGGGACGTATATTATCATATACCATCACAATGGTTTTCAGTTTTCGATATTCCTGACTGGTCAGAATCGTAAAATAGTGTTCCAGTGCCTGCACCCATCCCTCTTTGGAATCTCCAACGGTAATGGTTACAGTGTCTCCGGAAAAATTCAGGGCAGTATACTCCTGTCGTTTCTCCCGGTTCTCAGGCCCATAGGGCTTATGCACCAGTTTCATATCTGCACGGATTTCCGGCAGTTTTTCCGCATCCTCTTTCAGAACACGGACACCCACTCCGCATCCCAGCATCAGAAGATAAAACAGATCGTGGAATGCATGATAGCTGTCGATCACCTCAAAAGCGCAGTTGTAGTTTGCCATAGGATAGGACTCTGCTACCGGTGTATTCCCCACCCACAGAGTACGCCCGGAAACAAACTGGCGCAGATAAAACATATTTTCAAAAAGAAGCTTCTTCTCCTCTTTGGAAGTAGGTGCAAGAGACGTATTGTACTTTACTGCACGCCATACTGTCTCACACCACAATTCCCGTCGTTTATGGTCCGGAAGATACCTGGAATAGGTCCGGGTATATACAAAAGAACCCAGCTGCCCTAACGGACTGGGGGTGTGCTTGTACCTGCACAGAAAATCCCGAAGATGCTTCTTTTCTGCACGTTCCGGATCCTCCCTTGATTGCTTCGTTTCTGTCCGCTCCGGATTCTCCTGTAGGTTCCGGGATTCTATCAGTTCCAGTACTTCTTCCCTGGTGGAAACGCCCTCCAAAGCCGCTATCACCCGGCCTTTGTGAAACAAAATCAAGGTGGGCAGATATTCGATGTTATACTGATTGGAAATCTTCTCTGCTTCGGATGTATTTAACATGCATATTTTCACATTCGTGACTTCTTCTGCGATTTCTTCCATCACGGATGTAAACTGCTCACAGTTGTGACACCAGTCCGCATAAAAATCCACTAATACAGCAGACTCTGTTTCCAATACTTCCTGATTGAAATTTCCTTCATTTAACCGGATGATCTGCATTTTTTTCTCCTTCTGTTTCACATCAGATCTTTTTTATAATGTACCATGTTTTCCGTTATATTGTAAAACAAAGGAGAACTACCTATCATCCATCTATGACATTCGATAGTTCTCCTTTTTACACATTCTTATCTTTTCATTCTCAAAAAAGATTAAATAGCACTACTAACTATATGTAAGTATTAGACAATAGGATTTTTCCAAAGAAATAATATTGAAAAATTTATGTTAGATACAGAGTTTTTTACCAAAAAGGGTAACACATTTTTTATTTCTTCCACCGGCAACAGACTCTAACTCTTCTTCGTCCAGTTCAGCACCTTCCGGTTTATTTGCAAGCACGTATTCCACGAGTTCTTCCACAGTAGCTTCACAGTCATTCTTTTTTAAGAAATCAACCAGTTTATCACTGTCTGCTGCTGCTTCAAATTCTTTTTTTAATGCTTCGCTTTCACCAATCTCTTTTAATAATTCTTCCAATGTTTTCATTTTGTTTCCTCCTTTTTCTTTTGGTTATTCATGGTTTTAGGTTGTTTTCTTTTCTTTGTATAAAATCCCTGTCCATTATTTTCTTAGATTATATTTGGGGCCCATTCCGATCTTTTTCTGTTCTATCTCCAAAAGCAGCTTAAATGGATCCTCCCCGTTATCACCCTGATAGTAATTCTTCAATTCCAGAATGATCTTTCCTGCATCCGTTATGGCCTGTGAAAGCCGGTTTTCATCCACATAGTTTTCCAGTCTGCCTCCGGCCCGGTAAGTCTCCCCCTCTATTCCGAGAACTTTTCGTGCCAGGGTTTCATCATAAAATCCAAATGCCGCCACCATTCCGATGCTGTCAGCCACGATCTCATCCCGCAGCGTCTGCCTGTTCTGGGGGAAAAGCCTTCTGCTTACGAAATGGGAAAGTTCATGATAGGTCCGGATGATCCTGGATTTTTCAAGCCACTGCGCTTCCTGAAATCCTGCTTCGTGACCCCCTGCTTCCTGAGCCTCTGTTTTCTGACCCCCTGCTTCCTGAAATCCTGCATCTTCGGCACTTAGAGCGCTGTAATTTCCCCGGCTGATGAGAAGCACATAATCCTTATAGTTCTCCGGTGTACTGGTAAATTTCCGAAATTCCGTCTTCCAGTCCCTGCCTCCGGCATCCAGATACTCCTTCTTGTGAGCCTCGATCTTCCGCCAGCTGTTGATCCCTGAGATCATCATGGCACCCATGGAAGCCGGAAGCTCCACCGGTTCACACCGGTATCCCAGAACCCGCACAAAATATTCAAATATTTCCCGGTCCGGAAGATAAAGAACCTCTGCCACTCCCGCCGGTGTATGGATTTTTTGTGCTTCTTCCAAACCGGTTTCCGGTAACGGAAAAACCGGATGTTCCGGCAGAATCCCTTTTCTCACCATGGAAAGATATTCCGGTGTTTTGCTCATCCCATCCCGGACAGGAAGGGATAATTGGGGATATTTCCATACATATTGTTCAATGGGTGTCATACAAATTTCCAAACTGTCTTCCATCCTTTTCCCAGTGATTTTTGGATAGTGCCTCTGTGAGCCATGGACAGTGCCTCTGTGAGCTATGGACAGTGCCTCTGTGAGCTATGAACAGTTTATCTGCCATCCGACAAAGGACACTCCGCCATTCCCATGGCGATTTTGTCATGAAGTTTCACATTCACAGCCATACAGGGAATACAGTTTCGTCTATAATGGCATGCTGCGCAGGGTTCCTGCATCTCTTCCTCCACACTGCGGAGTTCCTGAACCACCGGCGAATGGTTCCAGTAATCCCGGATAGACAGATTGTTCTCTCCAAACTCCAGATGCCTGCACGGGGTGATCTGCCCATCCACCGTAATGGATATTCCATCTCTCCCGGCACCGCAGCCTCTGGAAACACCGGTATTTTTATTGATCAGGAAACGTTCTCCCAGAAGTGCTCTCATCTGGGAGAAGCACTCTTCTGCCTGGATTTTGACGGTTCCCTTGTATCCTTTGATAAAAGCTGCTGCCTTTTTCATCTGTTCTCCGGATGGCATCGATGGAAGCTGATGGGAAGCATCCGGTTTAAACACCATAACTGCTATTTCTGAAACCCGGTATTCTTCCGCCAGCTTTACAAGTGACGGAAAATCATCTGCATTGTTGTCATGCATCACCCAGTTGATTACCGTATTCGGGAAATTCATCTCTTTCAATAGAGAAAGAGTAGTCATTGCCAGTTCATAGCCATCTCTTGTCTTTCGGTTGATTTCCTCTGTACTACCATTCAGGGAAACACAGATATTATGTACCCCTGCCCGGATCAGTTCTTCCAGCTTTTCTTTGTGAATCCCATAGCCGGAAACCGCTATGTTCGGCTTCATTCCAAGTGCATGGCATCTTTCCACCAGCCTGGTCAGATGAGGATAGCACAGGGTTTCCCCACCGCTTAAATTCACCGTCTGCACATGACAGGCTGCTGCCTCTTCCAGAAAATACAGTGCAGTATCCGGTTTCATATCCTTTCCGCCGGTCAGTTCACAGTAACACTGGGGGCATCGCAGCGGGCATCTGGTGGTCAGTTCCAGATTCATTAAAATCGGCGTATCATAGGCTCTGAACGCCGGATTCACCATCCGGCTTCCCTGTCGAAGGTATGCTTTTGCAGCCAGCAGCTTTTCTCCGTCAAATGGGAACTTAAAATGGGAAATATCCTGCTGCATAAAAGGTGTGTGGGAAGGGTATCTCTCTATCCATCTAATCATGTCCTTTTCTTTGGAAGGAAGGCATAACCCTTCTTTGGTAAGATAGGAAAGCCATTCCCGGACAGCCCCTTTTTTTCGGGTGTCCGGCCCAAAATTTATGCCGATTTTACGGGATATCCCATTCCCCAAAATATCAAAATCCAGAATAAAATGCTTTTTCAGGGCAAAGGGTTCGAACTGTAACAGCAGTTGATCCAGCTTTGCGACATCTCCCGTCCATCCCAGCTCTTTCAGATAAGAAAGCAGATTCTGTCTGGTCATTTCCATGGTAAAAAACCGAAGTCTTTCATCCTGCCCTCTGCCGGACATGGCACCCAGCTGATAGGCACCGGTGCATCTGCCCTTCATGGCAGCAACGCAGCGGCGCAGCATGGGAAGCAGGGCTTTTGCTCTTTCTTCTCCTGCAAGCTCCGGCAGAGCCTTCTCATAAAAGGACTCACCTTCCGCTCCCGGCTTCAGGGCTGAGACATCTATAAAATAACAGGGCCTGATT
>JBJENT010000104.1:0-16859 GCA_051880335.1 Lachnospiraceae bacterium | reverse complement strand
AATTTGTTTACAAATTCAATAATGTCATCAACGCTATTTCTTTTCTCAAGTATACCATCCAATAACTGTTGCATATACGAATCATATTTAATACTATTTATCGGATTAAACTGTGCACAAATAATAAAATTATAAGGTGTCAAATAACGAATTCTCAATTTTGCTTTTTGCCCTAAGTCAACCACCTTACCATCAATTACTGCGGCATCATCGTCATATTCTCCTCTACTCACAAGTTTATCATTCCATTCTGCATACTCTTCACAGAAAAATCCATTTCTTCTTTTATATTCATCAATATACTGCCTATTAATTTCATAAATGCCTGTGGGTTCTTCCGGATACGTTTCCACATAAACAAACTCCTTATAATATTCTGCCGACTCATATGCAATAATTTTCTTTACTTTGATTCTGTCGAAATTCATTAAAAATGTATCTATAGATAATCTTTCAAATCTTGAAATATGAAAATTTCTACTTCCGCGAAACCACCAAATAGGATTGTTTAGCTTTTTACTAGTCAATGGTGTCTTTAATAATATTCCTAATCTATCAATACAATCAGAAGAATTTGTGAACTCGGCTTTTCCTCTTACACCCGGAAATGCTTTTGCAAATCTATATTGGAAAAAGGGTGTTGAGAACTCAAAATCATCAATATCATTTTCCGCCTTATCAATTTGGTCAAAATTTCCCACGTTTTTGTCAATTAAATAATCATCAAATTCTTTATTGATCCTATCCTGCTTTTCAATATTATCTGCAATAATGTACTGAATTTTTACAAATTCATCATCCCAATAGTTACTATTCTTTTTTATCGAATCAGAATCAATGGATAAAAAATTTTCAATAAAATTTTGCGCAAGTTCAAATTTCTGCACTTTTTTAGGTGCAATTATTCCTTTTATTAATTCATCCATTTGCTCTTCTGTTGCTATATATGCCAAATCACTAAGAATATTTCTTTTCTTACTTTCTCTAAGGAACCTGTAAAACTCTACCAAATTATCCTTTCCTGTCCCACCAGTGTCTGAATATAATACAAAGTACTCAGGATACACTTCATAACAATAATCTCCCTGTTTTCTTATAATACAAGCATATCTTTTTCCCTCAACCGTTCCAATTACAATTATAAATTTTTCTATGTTCCTTAAATCAGAGTATCTAAGTATATCCATAGGATTCTTCCATCTGTCTTGAATGTTTGATGCAAATGGGAATTCTCCTCTGTTATAAACCATCCAATCCTTATTAACCCCGAATACCTCAACAAATTTTTCTTTAAACTGATCATCAGGTTCGACATTGCTCTTGATATACTGCTTTAACTCACTTACATTCTCTAATCCAATTAGGGAACTTACGAATTCAACCGTAAACTCTTTTTCAAAAGCTACTCTTGATTCATTAAGCAGCTCAATCAATTTAGTAAATCTTAAGGAAAACCACGACTTTTCTTCCTTTTCCTTCTCTACTTGATTTGAATTATAGAAATTAATTATTCTATTATCTACGGTATTATTATTTCCTGCCACATTACTATTTCCACTAATCTGATAATTTTGATTTTTTTCAATATCGATACTTTCTTTTTTCTTTCGCTTCTTTTTTAAAGCCATCGACATTATTGCACTAAAAGCAGCAACTCCAGCACCACTAAATAATATCTCTAAAACAACCGTAGGATTATTGGATACATATTTCATTATACTATTAACAAAATTACTTATATTCACTCTACAATTCTCCTTTTATGATATAGCTGTGAAACGCCATACTTGTATAAAACGATGAATATATTTCTGTCTCCATTGCTGGTATTTCATAGCAAGTCATCAGATCATATAATTCTCCATGTAGCAATTGGGTGAATTCGTATCCTCTCTCTTGTCCTTAAGTTTTTTGCCATTTGTACCAAATTATCCTTTGAAAACACTTCAAACAAATCTCGTTCAAATGCAGTTAATGTATCTGGATTATTCACAAAAAGGAACCCGTATTCACAAACAATTCCTGCTATTTATAGTTTTTCTTAACATTATCAATTTTTTTCTTTACACCATCCAGTAACAAATCAATTGTTGCACCTTTTAACTTATCACCCATAGCTTAAATTCCTTTCTCGATTGATAGCATTAATAATTTCAAATGCAGTCATGAAATACAAGCCTTGAAACTAACTATTCAATTACTTTCTACACAAATACTTATCTAACACAAGTAGAATATTACTTACACCTTTTCTTTTACAACCATTCGATAACTTTTCTTCTGGAACAGTCTGCATTTTATTCATTCTACGAAAAATTGTTGCCTCTGCCACCTTCTGCTTATCTGAAATTCTTTTTCCAATATACACTTCCTCAACATCGTGGCAAAACCAAATTAAATCGTATCCATTTGCGTCGCAATACCGTTCCAATTCTTCCAGTTCTTTTGCATGGTTCATATCTACTTCATACGAATCAGTATCAATACAATATATTACCTTTGTCTCACCTATTGTAAAATCTTTGATAAACCTTTGAATCTGTAATTTTACGTTCTTAGAACGGTATCTTGATTTACTATTCATATATATCGGTGTAATTCTAATTTTGTTATTACACATATAAAATCGATTAATTGTATCTCTAATGTAAATGTAATCCGTTGCGGCTGACTTATTTGTCTCCATACACAATATCATTTGCAATGCCATCATTTGTTACTCCCCAAAAATCCCAATAAAATCAGTAGCATCAACATTAAACGGCAAATCTTCTATCATCCCATTTCGATAGCGATTATCCGGACAAGAATTTCCACGAGATGTCCATTGAACAAGGTGATTATCACTTGAAAGGAAGTCAATTGAATTTCTGTACTCTTTCAATACAA
The DNA here is from genome assembly GCA_051880335.1 of Lachnospiraceae bacterium. Taxonomy (GTDB): domain Bacteria; phylum Bacillota; class Clostridia; order Lachnospirales; family Lachnospiraceae; genus 1XD8-76. The sequence goes on along the minus strand of JBJENT010000104.1, from coordinate 13,970 downwards.
TCATCGGATCCAAGTTATGTGTTGTAAAGCATAACTGCCCCTTGCCATAATACATAAAATATTCAATTAATTTACATAAATAGATATCATTAAGATTTGAATCCATCTCATCTACAAATGCAATTCCTGTACTGCTTGCCGCCATAAAACAATCAAACAATCTTATCAGTTTTTTTATTCCTGTACTTTCAAACTCCTTATTTACTCTATATTTGCCATAATTTAAGATTAACTCACAAATATAGTTCTCTCCCTCTTCCTTTTTATCAATATCAATAGAAACCAATTCCGATTTAAAAATCTTTATGAACCGGGTTAATTGATCAACTTTCTCTTCGTATTTTTCAAAGTATTTTTTTTCTATTTTCTTTTCGTTTACGCTCGAAAAAACATTAATATTCTCTGCTAATTCTAATAACCGTTCTCCAAGTACTTGATTATTAATTCCACTTTCATTTAATCGCTTTTTCAGAAAATACAATTCATGCTGATCTTCTTCTTCAAGATATATTCTAAAAACAAGTGCAAATGTTAGACATAAGAATATATCTATAGTCAGATTTTTACTTAAATAGTCGGTTTCCTGTTGCAATTCATCTTTTTTTAGATTTGTCATATATAAATATATCATTGAGTGAGTAGATAAAAGATTGAGGGTTTTCTTAATAACAGATTCCTTATATTGCTTACCAAGTTCAACACTAACAAGTTCTCCATCACTACATTCAAATACCGTTTTATAATTATTATTAGAATAATTCCCACTTTTTTCCATTAGTTTCTCATATTTTATTTCATACAAATCACTTGCATTTTTGCCTAAATGGACAGAATAATTAAATACAATTTTAGTGGTATCAAAATTTACAAGATACTCACAATTAAACTTAAAAACCTTTGTCTCTTTATTGATTATTTCTTCTAATAAGTTCTGGTTTTTGGACTCATTCAAATAATTGTCATTAACTAATAAATCTTGAAAAATTTTCAATGAAGTAATGATTGCAGACTTTCCAGACCCGTTTTCTCCATATATTGCCTTTACTCTATATTTTTCTGGATCAAATGATTTATCAATTGTCTTTTTGTAAAAATCTAAGTGTATATCTTTTTTTAAATTTTTTATTCCAGAAACAGTCATGTTTAATAAGTAAAACAGATTATCCATACTTTCACCTCTCACAATACAGTGTATAATCAACAAGAAAATATTACAAAATGTAATATTTTCTTGTCTTTCTATTATATATTAGCCAATTTTAAAAATCAATATACTTGAATTGAAAGAATAATTCAAATTTACATTCAAATCTAAACTAACATAAACATTTCAAAAGGGACTATCGCTTCAACAATCATATGTTAAATGCGATAGTCCCTTTTCGTCACTATTTCTATATATCTTTTCTAGCCATCACTCTAATTTACATCAATATTATTCTCCCAACCCCAATCTATTCATAGCAGAGAATATCGCTCTAATAGATGCTCTGGTAATATTAGAGCTTACACCGACACCATAGGTTACACGTCCTGTCTCTACATCCAGCAGATGGATATAGGCAGCTGCCTGGGAGTTGGAACCACTCTGCAAAGCATGCTCTTCATAATCCAAAATCTTTACATCGATTCCCAGATCTTCTGTAAGTCCTCTCTTAACCGCATCGATAGGACCATTACCAATGGCTTCAAATCTTCTTTCTTCACCATTTTTTGTATACAGAACAGATACCTTTGTATCAAATTCAGACTGTACTTCACCACTCATATCTGTCACATGGAGCTGGCGGAAATGCAGAGGCTCTTTCTTCATCAGATATTCTTCTCGGAAGTTTTCCATTACCTGATCCGGAGATACTTCACCCTGTTTTTCAGACAGCTTCTGAATCACATTAGCAAACTCACGCTGCATACCCTTTGGAAGCTTGAATCCAAAGTAGGTATCCATAACAAACGCCACACCGCCTTTTCCGGACTGGGAATTGATACGCACGATTGGTTCGTATTCTCTTCCGATATCTGCAGGGTCGATTGGCAGATATGGCACCTGCCAGATTTCACTGTTTCTGTCTTTCATGGCTTTTACACCTTTATTGATAGCATCCTGATGAGAGCCGGAGAATGCAGTAAATACCAGCTTTCCTGCATAGGGATGTCTTGGGTGAATCGGAATCTTACAGCATCTTTCATATAATTCGATGATTTCATTGATATGCTCAATATTCAGCTTCGGATCAATTCCCTGGGAGAACATATTGTAAGCAACGTTTAATACATCCACGTTACCGGTTCTTTCCCCATTTCCAAACAGGGTTCCTTCTACACGATCTGCGCCTGCCAGCAGAGCAAGCTCTGTACTTGCCACTCCGGTACCCCTGTCATTATGCGGATGCACACTCAGAATGATGGAATCACGGTTCTTAAAATGTTTGTTCATCCATTCGATCTGATCGGCATACACATTGGGTGTGTTCATTTCTACTGTAGATGGCAGATTGATGATCATGGGATTTTCCGGTGTTGGGCCCCACTCTTCCTGCACTGCAGTGCAGATATCCAGTGCAAAGTCCAGTTCGGTTCCGGTAAAGCTCTCCGGAGAATATTCCAGAACGATTTTACCAGGGAATTTAGCCGCACGTTCTTTTACCATTCGTGTTCCCTGAATGGCAATATCAATGATCTGCTCTCTGTCCATGCCAAAAACCACATCTCTCTGAAGGGTAGATGTAGAATTATAGATATGTACCACAGCCTGTTTACATCCTTCAATGGATTCAAATGTTCTGTCAATGAGCTCCTCTCTGCATTGTGTCAGAACCTGTACCAATACATCATCGGGTATCATTTTCCGATCGATCAGCTGTCTTAAGAAATCAAATTCAATCTGACTGGCTGCCGGAAATCCGATTTCGATTTCCTTGAATCCCAGTTTGCACAAATACTGGAACATCTCGATTTTTTCTTCTACGATCATAGGATCGATCAGTGCCTGATTTCCATCCCTCAAATCAACGGAACACCAGATGGGTGCTTTCTCGATTTCCTTATTAGGCCATTCTCTTTCCGGATAGTCTACTACCGGATTCTTTCTGTAACGTTTGTAGTTTAACATGCTCTTTCCCTCCACAAAATTATCTTTTTTCTATAAATGCTTTCTTCAATTCAAAACCAAAATGCAAAAAAATAAGCCCATGGAATACATGGGCTTTGCTTTGCGTATATATTACTCTCCCAGACCACTTTCGATGGCTTCCACCAAAGTTTTCAGGGCTTCCGCTTCATCTTCACCTTCGCAGTTGATCGTAATCTCATCTCCGCACTTTACACATGCTCCGAGCACACTAAGTACACTCTTTGCATTCGCTGTATTCTCACGATATGAAAAAGTTATTAATGATTTGAACTGCATAGCTTCCTTACATAGGATCCCTGCTGGTCTTAGATGTAGCCCTGTTGGGTTTTTAATTACAACCTTCTGACTAACCATAGTTTGCTACCTCCCGATTTATCGTTATATGCTCACCCCCTGAGCATGAAATACTTCTCATATGAAAGAAAGATATGTATTTCCGTGAAACATACTACTCTTCATATATTCTTTAACTACACAAATTATAACATTATTTACCTATTCACACAAGGTAAATCTTTGAAAGAAAAACCGGAGTTCTCCCCGTCATATTTTATGGTTAGAACATAATATCCTGAATCAGATTTGCCAGCTCCTGGGCTTCTTTCTGAATCTGCTGCTGATCCTTTCCTTCGATCATGACACGTACCAGTGGCTCTGTTCCGCTTGGTCTGATCAGTACCCGGCCTTCGCCTGCGAATTTTTCTTCCAGCTTCGCAATAGCGGATGCGATTTCCGGATATTCCATATAACGGTCCTTCTTATGATTTGCAACCTTGGCATTTACAAGGGCCTGTGGAAGCACCTGCATGATGCTGGCCAGTTCAGAAAGAGACTTTCCTGTTTCCACTACCACCTGAAGCAGATGAAGGGCACTCAGAAGTCCATCCCCTGTTGTATTTTCATCCAGGAAGATGATATGTCCGGACTGTTCGCCACCCAGATTGGCACCGATTTCTCTCATGCGTTCCAGAACGTATCTATCGCCCACCTTTGTTACTTCCATTTTGATATCATTGGCTTTTGCCATCAGAGTAAAACCAAGATTGGACATTACTGTAACCACAATGCTGTCAAGTTTCAGTTTTCCCTGACTTTTCATATGGTTGCCCACGATCGCCATGATCTGGTCACCGTCTACCACCTGTCCTTTTTCATCCACAGCCAGAAGTCTGTCTGCATCCCCATCAAAGGCAAGACCCAGATCTGCTTTTTCATAAACTACTCTGGCCATCAGTTCTTCCATGTGGGTAGAGCCACAGTTGGCATTGATATTGGTTCCATCCGGCATATTATGGATAGCTACCACATTGGCACCCAGTTCACGAAGTGCTTCTACAGAAGTATAGTAGGATGCACCTTCTGCACAGTCGACTACGATTTTCAAACCGGAAAGGTCCACATTCACAGACTGTACCGCATGATTGATGTATTCTTCTCTGGCATCGGTGCGGTATTTGATTTTCCCAACGCTGGGACCGGTAGGGAATTTGATCCCTGCCATATTGTTTTTGATGACTTCTTCAATTTCATCTTCCAGTTCATCCGGAAGCTTATATCCGTCTCCATTGAAGAACTTGATTCCGTTAAACTCCACCGGATTATGGGAGGCAGAAATCACAACACCTGCGTCCACTTTATATTTTCTGGTCAGATAAGCCACTGCCGGTGTAGGAATGACACCTACATAAATACAATTGGCACCTACAGAGCAGGCACCTGCCATTAATGCGTTGGCAAGCATATCGCCGGAGATTCTGGTATCACATCCTACCATGATCGTTGGTTTATGCTCTGTTTCTTTTGTCAATACGTATGCGCCAGCCTGCCCCAGCTGCATTGCAAGAGATGGTGTCAGTTCTTCATTTGCCACACCACGTACTCCATCCGTTCCAAATAATCTAGCCATTCTTCAGCCCTCATTTTTCTATATTTTCATACATTTCATAAGCAGCCTCTCAAAAGCTGCTTATGAAACACGAATCCAAAATTATTCTTCTTCTACTACTACCAGATTCATATATACCGGATTGGTAAGTCTGGTATGTTCCGGATTATTAATGGTCAGTTCCACGTTATAGATACCCGGTGCAAGCTCAGTCATTTCCTGCTGCTGCACCCATCCTGCCACATCAACAGTCGCCTCCAGATTTCTCGCATTCAGTCCACTGACAACAGAATGAATACCGGTAATGGATACGGTATAAGTCTCCGGAGCATTCTCTATTTCACAACGATATCCTTCCGGAACATTTGTGATGCGGATCTTTTCTCCATCTAACTCATATTCTTCTGTTGTTTCCCGTTCAATGCCTACAACCACATGCGCTTTTCCATCAAAGCTGCTGTCAGCCACTCGGGTATTTTCAGGCAGATAATCTTTGATGTTTACATAGGTTTCAAAGTCTTCCGTAGCTCCGGTTACATCCAGTACTTCTGCCGGAATCTGAATCTCGCCGATATTATTCAGAACACTCTTACGTCCGGCGATTTCAACATAGTTCAGACTGCTTGTGATTTCTCCGGTAAGTCCGTAGCCTTCTGCCGGAACTGTATCCGTTGTAAAGGTAATCGGAACTGTCTTCTTGGAAAGAATCTCTATGGTAATCAAAACATTTTCCGGTCGTTTCTCCAGATTTCTTCCGGTGATTTCATCTCCATCCCCATTATACAGATGTACCTGGGAGCTGGCAGTGATATCACTGGTAAATCCGGACAAGGTACTCATATCGACCTTGATGCCTGCAGATTCGATCTGGTCAACCAGGGATTCCGGACCGGAAATTCGGATCAGGTTCTGGTCTGTCGATACGTTGCCCACCATATAGCCATCCGGTGCTTCACCTTCTACACTGGTCTGAAGTACCATCGATTTGGATTTCATATTTTCAATATTTACTTTAACACTGTCAATGCTGCCTCGAATGCTGCTGATCTGACTGCTGTAACGGGATACTGAAAAGTCAATGGAAATGGTATTCACACTATTTAACTTGCTCATATCAGCAGTAGCTATGATATCGGACTTGTCAATATTCTGGATAACGGATTTGGGTGCCTGAATGGTAACTTTCGATACCACATCCGTACCATCCAGTACTTCATAAATCATTCCCTGGCTGGTGATCATATCCCCATTTTCAATGGTAACCGGAATATTGGACCAGCTGTATCTTATGGTTGGATCATTTACATTCACTACTACCAGCCAAAGTGCAACAGCAAAAATGAAAGAAGCTACTTTAAGTCCCCAGTTTCTGGTCAGCACTTCGAGAAAGCTATTTTTATTTCGCTTCATTTTTTGTCCTGCCTTTCCAGATAATACGTTTCTTTTCTTCTGTTACTTTATCCTGAATCGAGGCAAGCTGCTCTCGAAGCTGCTCTGCCGTTAATCCTCTGTACAATTTACCCAGATGTGCCACACTGATCTTTCCGGTCTCTTCTGATACGATGACCGTCATGGAATCTGTGACTTCCGATACACCCACACCGGCACGATGTCTGGTTCCCAGTTCTTTACTTAGTTCCATATTGTCTGAAAGAGGCAGATAACAGGTGGCTGATACCACACGGTCGCCCCGCACAATAATGGCACCGTCATGTAACGGTGTATTATGCTCAAAGATATTGATCAGGAGCTGGCTTGATACAATACCATCTATGTCGATTCCGGTTCTCTCATATTCCCCGAGCCGCTGGGTATGCTCGATCACAATAAGTGCACCGGTTCTGGCTTTCCCCATCTCCACACAGGCTTTTACGATCTCATTAATCGTCTTGTCGGTAAAATTACCGGTGGTAGATGTGCGCAATGCATCCAGCTGGAAAATATTAGCAATGATATTGGTCTGCCCCAGATTTTCCAAAGCTTTTCGAAGCTCCGGCTGGAGAATTACAATAATCGCGATCAGGGCCAGACTACCCAGCCTGGTGGCGATCCACAGAATCGTAGTCATCTGGAAATAAGCAGCGATAAGAAGGAACGCCACAATAACCAGGACACCTTTTAAAAGCGCCCAGGCACGTGTCTCCTTCACCCATACCAGCATCGCATAAACCAGAAGGGTAATGATGATAATCTCTACCACATCAGTTATTGTAATGGATGTCACGGTAGGAATATGAAGATATTCCAAATATTCACCTATATACGTGGAAATCTCTTGCATGTTCTTATGTCCTTATCTTTTTCTCTTTAAATAATGCCCGGCCTGCTTCGCCGACCGGACACATTTTTTCTTTTACAATACAGATGATCTATTTTTTATAAAAGTTTACTGTATCATGCTTTTCTTTTTTTCTTTTGCGTATTGATCCTTTTCACTGTCCTGGATGTTTTGCTTACATTGATCTTCGGAACCGCTTTTACATAATAGTAATAGTCATCATCTTCGAACTGCACGTTCTCCGTTCTGCTGTAATCCAGATGGAACGTCAGGAATTCTACTATTTTCGCTATTCCAGCTGCAATAATGTTACCGAAAATAATACCTACAATACCAATATCTGTATCCATCATCAGATTTCCCAGCAGCAGTGCCAGCATCTGAACCATTACACCTGCGATGATCGCAATGGTCCAGGCATGATCGATTGCCAACCGTCTTACCAGATATACCACAATCAGCGTAAATGCAAATGCTGCAATCACCACGATCATGGTTTTGTTATTCAAAAGTCCATCCACCACATAGCGGAACCGGGTAGACAGTTCTTCCGTTTTCAGTGCCATCAGTGCCTGTGCATTCTGGGTAACATAGTGAATCATGTAGTATACAATCACACCACATGCCACAGAAACTACGGATGCAGGCGTTGCCAAAAGTCCCATGCAGATCGGAATCACATAGGGAATCTTAAGGAAAAAGAACATGGGTAAAAGAAGTACCACCAATGTATCTTTCGGTGCAAAACGGAAATACAGTAAAGCCAGCAGCAGAAACAGGATCACTGCCACAAGCGCACATTCCAGTGAAAGTGCATAGAAGTGCAGTAAAATAAACAACCCTGCACACACAATAATAAAGTTCACCGGCATAAAGGAACACATAAGGGCCACGACCATAACAACTGAAAAATTATCAATCTTTGTCATGTAGCCGGTAGAACGGTTGATCATCACCAGCGCAGCCAGCGCCAGAAGAAACTTTCCGAGTGGCTTTAAATATACTTCATATTTTCCTATGAAATTTTTAAGCCCCTCTTTTGCCAATAACAATTGAGTCATTACTTCATCCTTTCAGGCCTCTCTGTTATACAGAGCATTCAGCTTTTTCAGATTACCGTAGTAGGCTTTTAAGCTTTTCTTGGCCTTTGCATAGCGAAACGCATATACCACATACGTAAGAAGTGCATATGCACCCATGATAATCAGGTAGTTTTTCGCTAAATTTTTGATATATTCTACTAAATCCATCTGATACAGGTTTTTCATAAAACTTTCCAGATCATACAGAATGTAGGCAGCATAGATGATGATCAGGGCTATCGTCACACTGATCACTGCTTTCAGAACCTGAAATCCCAGATAATCGCTTCGAAAATAGCTGGCAATCGCAACGTGGCGTTTTCCTTCCCCATCTTCGTATGCCTGCATTTGAGTCATTAAAATCACTTTCTCTTCATTAATCATTGATCAGGCCTCTCCGTAATCTTTCTTTTCCTACAAGAGCAATCCCTACAGAATCAATCTCTACAGAATCAATCTCTACAGAACTATTTCCTACAGGAAACGCATTCTATCTCCATCTTTTGATGGCTTTCTGACAGGAGCTTCCATGGATTTTGCCGGAGCGATGGAACTTCTCAATCCGTTTGCCAGTTCTACTTTACATTTATCACAATACCGGCCCGACTTAATCGTAGCCCCGCAAAGTTCACAGGCAATACCAATCATGCTGTCATCTGCAAATTCCAGTCTTTCTTCACGAATCCACTGATAAATCTGCTGCACATCAACATCACAGGCCTCTGCCACTTCCGGAATGTTTGCTCCTTTATGTTCATGTACATATTTCTTAACGTTCTGAAAAACCTGCTCCATCTCATCTTTGCATGCAGGACATAAAACAGGGCCTAACACATAGTTAAATATTCTGCCGCATTTTTTACAGTTTCGTACATTCATTTTCTTGTCCTCCACTCAGTATCTCTTCCCGACCTATAGCTATGGATATATAGTATATTCTTTCCACTCCATGCTGTTTTAACACCTTCGCACAATGATCAATTGTGCTGCCTGTTGTATAAATGTCATCAATAACTATAGTCGATTTACATTCTACATCATTTCGGCCTATTTTGAAAGCGTTTTTCAAATTATTTTGCCTTTGCCTGTCATCCAATAACTTTTGTGGAAGAGTTTTTTTCACCCGTTTCAGCAAATGGGTCTCTACCGGTATCCCTAAGTAGAAGCCAATCTCTTTTGCCAGCACTTCAGCCTGATTATATCCTCTTTGTGCTCTCCTGCTATAATGGATTGGAACCGGCACCAGTGCATCCACATCCCATTCTTCTATGACATCTTTTAAATGATAGGCGATCTGCTTTCCATAAAATCTGGCATATTCCCGCCTTCCGGCGTATTTAAACCGGTACATAGAGGGTGCAACGCTCCGATATTCCAGCAGTGCCCTGCCTTCGTTATAGTAATGTGATTTTTTCCGGCAATCCAGACAATACTCGTAAGCCGGGTCATTGATATGTTTCCCGCAGATCAGACAGCGGGGCTTTTTTACATAGGATAATTTCGGAAGACATTCCGGACAGATGAGTTTGCCGGGTAACAGCAGCTCATCGCAGATAGGACATCTGGGTGGGTAGATAAGGTCCAGAACAAAGGACCATATCTTACGCACCCAGCGCCAGATTGCTTTTCTTTTCTTTCTCATATTTTTTCTCACAGCATCTCCCGGATACGCAGATCCAAAGAAGAATATCTCCTGTTTTCTTTTACATTATCAATCATATCCTGAACCGTCTGCGAAGACCCCAGTATCGTCACACAGTCACGTGCCCTGGTCACTGCTGTATACAGAAGATTCCGGTTAAACAACATTTTGGGGCCGGACAAAAGCGGCATAACTACTGCCGGGTACTCTGAGCCCTGGGATTTATGTATGGTCACCGCGTATGCCAGTTCCAGTTCATCCAGTCCGGAAAAAGGATAGGTCACTCTTCGATGTTCGTCAAATTCCACCACCAGACTGCTGTCAAACTCACGGATTTCCCGCACGATTCCCACATCCCCGTTAAACACACCAAGGCCCCGGTCAATGGGAATATTGTATCGGGACACCACTTCCCATTCCAGCTGATAATTGTTTTTAATCTGCATGACCTTGTCTCCCTCCCGGAACAAGGTACTTTCCCCTACCGCATGTTCCTTTTTGGCCGGAGATGGGGGATTGATGTATTCCTGCAGAATCCGGTTCAGGGTTTCTGCCCCAAGGCTGCCTTTCCGCATAGGTGTAAGCACCTGCACATCCATTGGCTCTGCCTGCACATAACGGGGCAGTTTTTCTGTAATCAGCTGTACCATATGTTTATATATGACATTTACGTCATTTCTTTCCAGAAAGAAGAAATCCCTGCTTTTATTATCCAGGGGAATGTGTTCTCCCCGATTGATATTATGGGCATTGACCACAATATCGCTTTCTCCCGCCTGTCGGAAAATCCTCTGCAGGATCACCGTGGGGAAGGCATCACTGGCAATCAGATCATGAAGCACCTGGCCAGGCCCCACACTTGGAAGCTGGTCCATATCCCCTACCATGATCAGTCTGGTTCCCGGCGCAATGGCCTTTAAAAGTGCCTGGAACAGAAAAATATCCACCATGGACATTTCGTCCACAATGACCACATCTGCTTCCAGGGGATTTTCACTGTTTCGTTCAAACCGGGCCGACCTTCTGGAAGTGTCTTCTATTGCCGCTCCATTGATTTCCAGCATGCGGTGAATGGTTCTGGCTTCGTATCCGGTGGCTTCTGTCATTCGCTTTGCGGCGCGACCGGTGGGTGCTGCCAGAAGGATATCATTCCCTTCCCCCTCAAAGTAGTGGATGATGGTATTTATGGTAGTGGTTTTGCCGGTCCCCGGTCCTCCGGACAGGATAAAAACTCCGTGGTTTAAGCTTTTCAGCACTGCCTCCCGCTGTAGCTCATCCAGTTCCATTCCCAGTTGCTGTTCCAGGGAACGGATTTTCTGTAACTGATATTTTTCTTCCGAAGGCAGAAGCCCCCTGTCATTTTCCACTGCATCGTTGAGATCCAGAAGCATTCGTGCACAGCTCATTTCTGCATAATAGTAGGTAGATGCGTAAACAAACCGGTCATTTTCTCCCGGTTTTATCACCACTTTCTGGTCCATCATCAGATTTTCCAGCTGTCCTTCCAGAGAAGAAGGCTCCAGTCCCAGCAGTTCTGCTGCTTTTTTCAGAAGAATCTGTTCCGGCAGATAAATATGTCCCTCTCCGGAGGCAAGAAGCAGGGTATAGAGGATTCCGCTCCGGATCCGGTAATCGGAATCGGTATGAATGCCTATTTTACCTGCGATCTCATCCGCTATCTTAAAACCGATTCCGGAGATATCCTCTGCCAGTTTATAGGGATTCTCCCGCATAACGCCGTAAAGCCCCATTCCGTATGTATTGTATATCTTCACCGCCAGGGTATTGCTGATTCCGTACTGTTGCAAAAAGACCATCGCATCACGAAGGTCTTTCTTTTCTTCCATCTGAACTGCTATTTCCCTGGCTTTTCTTTCGGAAATGCCTTTAATCTCAGAAAGCCTTTCCGGTTCCTCTTCCATAATGCGGAATGTATCTTCTCCAAATTTTCTCACGATTCTGGCTGCCAGTGCAGGACCGATCCCTTTGATGGCACCGGAACCCAGATAGCGTTCCATGGACAGGGCATCGTCAGGTGGTACCACCTGAAAAGATGCTACTTTAAACTGTCTCCCATAGAGCGCATGTTCCGTATATTCCCCGTGCATTTCCAGATTTTCGCCGGGCTCCGCATGACTCAGGTTGCCGACGCAGGTCAGTTCTTCTCCGTCTGTTATGACCACCATAACGGTATAGCCCGTTTCCCCACTCCGATATATCACATGATCAATATAACCTTTTACGATTTCCAAATCAAATTCCTCACTGATAGTACAACTGCTGCCACATAGCATACTACAATGGCGATGGCCGGCAGGATAGGATTTTCATATAAAAACGTACCATAATCCAGAATGATCGCCATCTGGAACACTGCCATAACCGGTATCCATTTCACATCCCTCAGACATCCGAAAATGAGCAGATTCACAAAGGGATACAGCATCCATGTCTCCGGCATCCCCCACAAAAACAGTTTCTGCATGCACTGCATCATGGAATATCCGCAGAACATTCCCAGAAAAGAGACTAAAACTCCCGTCAGAACAGCAATAGGAAGTCCGCTCCCCAGATTCAGCTCTTTTTTGTCCTTATCCATTCGGCTGCATGCATAAGATAAAATAATCACAATAATATAATGTCCCAGAAGCGTCCAGGCAAATCCCAGTACGATATAGGCCGCCATGTCGTGACCTTTTTTCTGAATTATAAAAGCAATCAGAAGCAGAGAAACCGCCAGACTGTCCAGATGCCCCCAGATCACACCATTTAAAAATACCGAGGGTAAAAACAGCATCAGCAGATACGCGATCAGTCCTTTTTCCTGTTTATACCTTTCTCCACTCATCATCTTACAAACATGAGCCATCAACATCGCTGCCAGAATATCTCCACCGATACACAGAAGCTTTACCAGGAAAAACAAAGTTTTTTCCTGTAAAAAAGGAATGTGTTCTATACAGGATGTCAAAAACCACATAATTGTCATGTAGAATGTGGTATGGTGATTTCCTTCCACCTCAATCAGATTGGGCAGATAATCCGGACTCATGCATTCTATCATCGGTTTTCTGACCCAGACAGCCATCACTGTAAGAAGGATATAGGCAATTAGGAACAGATGCCGGTTCACAAAGTCGATTACTGTGTTCTCCACTTTTGTGGTGCGGTATATCATGTTCTGGTCTTCTTTGATGGAAAGTGTTTCTTTTTCTGGTTCTTCCAATTCCTCTTTTTTCAGAGCTTCTTTTGCAAAAAGTGGTTCTTTCCAGGTTTTTACCAGATGCCAGGTCAGCATACCCAGACACAGCAGATAAGCAAAAGCAATCCACCTGTCGTCGATAATATGCTTGGCAAAGGTCACCTGCAGATAGGCGATATAGCTTCCGGCACCGATGATAACCGCATACAATCCGCATTTTCGATCTAGAAATGCATATAAAATAGCGATCACTTCCAGAAGCATGCCATAGCGTTCATGCATACATGGCAGGAAGCACATCATCAGTAAAACACTCCAATACAGGAAAAGCAGCCATTTCTTTTCGTCTGTTTTTTCTGTTCTGCGGATTACCACCACAGCAAATACACCCAGCGCCGCAATGATGCCAAGCTGAGATACACTGGAGAAAATGTAGTATGGAGCTTCTCTGAAAAATGCCCAGAAATTTGGGTAGAAGACATACAGATATGGATACCGCCCAAGCTGTCTCAGATAGACAGAAAACGGTACAAAAACAGAGCATCCTCCCAGGATCGCCGGTATGCATAGAATTTCCATCACCGCCGGAACGATCAGAAAATGCAGCAGGGAAAAACGCCTGTTTTTCCAATAATAGATAACCAGTACAGGCAGAATCAATACTGCCTGCAGTTTAAAAGAAAATGCACAACCCAGAAGGATCATCGCCAGAACCGGCCTGTCCTTCAGCAGTGCATAGATCATATAA
>JBJENT010000103.1:0-16890 GCA_051880335.1 Lachnospiraceae bacterium | reverse complement strand
CCGGCACAAGAAGCCGTTCCAAGGACAAAATAGCCATAAGGATCATTGTAATGAGCATTTGATGTAGAATACACAAGCCCATTGTCACATATGTTTCTTAATGCAACAGCAATACCGGTCAGTTGTTCTTCTCTGCTCTTATCAGCCAGTGGAGTGACAATCTGCAAAGCAACATTGTATGCCTGCTGAAACTCAGCATCGGTCATTCTCTTTTTAAGACTGCTGTAATTAGCCGGCTCTTTTATCGGCACAGGTGAAAACGTACTCGTCGTAGCCGGGGCAGCTGCTGCAGATGCATCTATAGATTTAATTCCATCAATTTTTTCTCCGGGCATCGCTCCAGCGTATGGGTACCTTCCCTCTTTCATTCCATAAGTGACATAATGATTGTAGAGGGCATCTGTACTATTTCCCAAAACCGCAACAACATCCGGATAGCTATTTGCATAAAAAGTCGAATCGAATTCTGCTGCCATAACTGAACATGGGTATGAACACAGCATCAATATCGATAAAATAATAGAAATAATCAATTTTTTAATTCTCATTACGCGCTATTCCCCTTCTTATTTTTTCGCTATCAAATATTCTTCTTATATTATTCCAAGTCTATGTACACTCCCTTTGTACAAAATTATATAGTTTGACAAACTATCTTTTCAAGCCTATTTAGTGTTTTTCGGCTGTTTTATTTTGTGTTTTTCGGCATTTTTATTTATGTTTTTTCGGCTATTTCATTTGGTGTTTTTCGGCTATTATATTTAGCTTTTATTATATCCCACTTTTCCCCTTTACAGCCCAGTCGGACAAGTCCATATCTCATTTACTGCTTGTGGAAACTTCTTCTTCTTTGAAGTCGTAACGATTTTGGATTTATCCCTAATTTCAAATTTTTGTTACTGTCAGAAATCTATGACAATAAAATAAGCAGTAAAAAAAGATGGTTTTCCAAAATGCAACTCTTTTCTTAAAAGAAATACCATTTTTCTTTACTGCTTGCTTTTTGAGATTGTAACAAGGCAGCGGTAAATCTAGTCACCAGAAGCAAATTTCATAGTCTCAAGGAATTTCCCATCACGATTATTTACTGCTCATTTTCCCGATATCAAAACCAGGCAGTATTTATCACGCCCTCTAAGCACAGATAAGCTTGTTGCCACAGGTTGTCATAGAGCGCGAGACGGTGCACGGGGTTCAGTGGACCCCGGCTTTGCACCGACCGAAGCCCACTTTACGTGGGCTGAGACCTCGATACCCGCTCGCGGGTGCAGAGCCCTGTCGGGCTCTGCTTGCAAAGAAAAAGGACATCCAACCGGATGTCCTTTTTCTTGCAACCTAGAGCGCGAGACGGGACTCGAACCCGCGACCCCGACCTTGGCAAGGTCGTGCTCCACCAACTGAGCCACTCGCGCATGTCTTGCGTTTTCTCAACGCAAGAACTATATTACCAAAGACCAAAATCTTTGTCAACATTTTTCTGTTTTTTCTCAAAACATTTTTCTGTTTTTTCTCAAAACATTTTTCTGTCTTTTTCCAAAACAATTTTCCATCGTTTTTCGAAGGAATTGTTTGGCCTTCAGGATGCTTTCAGTCGATTCTAGAATTCACCCATATCGATATTACCCATATCGTCGGCATTTTCTACATCCTCTTCCTCCTCAACAGGATCTGTAGAAATGAATTCTGACAGATATGCTGCGGAAGGCTGTCCGCCAAGCAGTGCCGGCAGGTTAATGATGATACCATCCATGTTATATGGCAGCTTCAAACCTACTGCAACAGAATATGGTTCACCGTTCTTTTCCGGGGTGATTTCAAGAACCATTTTAAAGTTCTGACCGATGTTTGTTGTCATACCCCTTTCATCATCATAGAGTTTGGCAACCTGTTCATCGTCCACATATACCACCACTTTATATGGTGTTTCAAATGTCTGACCATTATAGTCGATTGATTTATTGTCAAAGTATACTGTATGACCTCTACCGATTACCAGCATAACAGCGGCAATTCCCAACAGAACTAAGATGGCAATGGCACGGAAAATAATAGTACGTTTCTTATTCATTCTCGCCCTCTGCCTCCTTTCGCTGTTCTTCTTCCAGCTGCTGACCTGCACTTCTCTTCATTCTGCGTTTCTTTGTTTCATACATGGTCAGAGCTACTGTGATAACACCATAGGATACGAATACCCTGAAGTATTCACCGATCATGGAGTCGCCGGTAATAAATGCACCAGCCTTCGGAGCTACGATAAACATCAGGTGGAACAGAGTTACACCCAGAAATACGTTTCCGATAGAAGCCTTATCAACAGATGCACCACCAACAAGAAGTGCGGCAATACAGAACATACCGATCTGGGAATGAGAACTGTATGTGGAAATATTACCCATGTTCTGCAGATATATGATCATACCGAATCCGGCAAGTACAGTAGATATAACGATAGAAATAATACGTGTTCTTTCCACATTGATACCTGCATCTCTTGCTACCTGCATATCCTGACCCACTGCTCTCATATCCTGACCCAGTTTTGTTTTCTTGAACCAGGTAATAAACAGACACAGAAGGCCTATGATAATAAATGTCAGAACCGGAATCTTAACGCCTTTGATGTTGATTGCAAGAAGGTTATCCAGATGCTGTCTCATATTTAAAAGACTTACGGTATTACGGATACCGTACCCTCTTGGCAGTTTGATGGAGAAGTGTTTGATCGGAATCACTTTACCCATCATATACAAAACGACAAGCTGATATAAACCATTAATAAAATAACTGATAATATAACTTGTTACCATTTCACGGCCTTTTGCCATATTCAGAATCTTACCGCAAAGTACACCCAGACCAACGGAAATCGGAATGGATATGATCATGGCAAGAACCATTCCCGGGATACCCCAGATCTGCCAGTCTGCCACAAAGATCAGACCGATTTCACCTGCCATTGCACCTAAAGTCATACCAAAGTTCAGCCCCATACCGGCAATGATAGGAATCAAAAGACACAGAATCAGGAATGTATTTCTTCCAATACGAGTAACAATTTCATTGATCAAATAGCTTGGTGAAAAACCGGAAATCGGAATACACACCGCACAGATCAAAACAAACATGAGAGGCACAGCGTTATTGCCCAAAAAGCCAAGGACCTTTTTACCTGTAATTTTCTTTTCTTCCATTAGTTCTTGCCTCCTTCCGTCTTTCTCGTAAGTGCGTACAGAATCATACCATTGGATACGATGATTCGGATAACTTCACTCATATCCATATGAATCATGGAATTCATAACGGTTGGAGTCATGGTAACAATACCCTGGAACAGGAAAGTACCGATGATAACGTTGGTAATACTAGCTTTATTTACGCTGGCACCACCAATCAGGATTGCAGATACAGCAGGCAGAGCCATATAGAATGGTGCCATGTAAAGCTGAATAAATCCAAATCCCTGCTCGTATACTAAGATACCAATTGCTGCAAGCCATGTGGACATTACAACAGATAAAAGTCTGATACGGTCCACGTTAACACCTGCTGCTTTTGCAAACACCGGATTGGAACCAACTGCTGTCATAGCTGTTCCTGTCTTTGTGTGTAAAAATGCCCACATAAGGAATGCTAAAAGTGCAAAAAACAGAAGTGTACCTACCGGAATCGACAGATTTCCGATGTTGATCTGTAAAAATTTTGCAAGAACCTGATCATAATAACCTTCCAGGGAAATGGTAGTTCTAAGACCTTTTCCTGCAAGACCCCAAACCATGTTTGGCTTGCTGTATGGAAGGAGTAACCACATCATACACATAAAAGATACAGAGGAGAAACCTACATAGGTAGCAATCATCATTTCTCCACCTTTGATCTTATTCAGAAGCCATCCGTATCCGGTACCCAGAATCATGGAGATTGGTGTTGCAATCACGATTGCAGCCAGGAAAGAAGCACCTCCTGTAAACCCAAACTCAATAGAAAGAGTTGCTCCAAGAAGACCGGAAATGATACCCAGAGGCAGACCAAAGTTCAGACCGCATCCGGAGTGTACCATTGGAACCATAGCCAGAACCATAACTGCATTCCAGCTGAAACGGTTAATGGTATTTGTAAGCTGTGTCGGCAGATCTGCACCGACAAATGGGGACAGTATAAAGAGAAGAAGCAGGAAACCTGCAATGATCAGTCTTGGAAGACCAAAATCTTTTACTATCCTGGTTAATTTATCTTTGAAAGAAATCGTTTCTTTCTCTACTACTTTTTCGTTCATCATATCCTCCTTACTTCACCTGACTTACCATCAGCATACCAAAATCTTCGGAGGATGCTGTAGCTGGAAGGATTCCGGCAACTTTACCACCGGAAACGATGGCAACACGGTCACAAGTCTGACGCAGTTCTTCAAGTTCGGAAGAAATAACGACTACTGTAACACCATTTTCTTTGTTAAATTTCTTAATTGCTTCCAGAACCAGAGATTTTGCACCTACGTCAATACCTCTTGTGGGTTCTGATACAAATAAGAATTTTGGATTCAATGCAAAAGCTTTTGCAAGACAGACCTTCTGCTGATTACCACCGGAAAGCTCCTTTGCTTTCTGCTTGGAACCGGTACACTTAATCATAAAGTCTTTGATATATTTGTCTGTAATCTCACGGATTGCCTTGTCATCTCTCCATTTGATCAGACCACCTAAGAACTTCTTTAAAAATCTATCCTGAATCTGCATAGCAGGGAATGCCACATTCCACTCCAGAGATTCATCCAGCAAAAGACCTACTTCTCTACGGTCTTCCGAAACAAATGCCAGGTTTGCATCCAGACATTTTCTTGGATTATTAAGTTCAATTTTTTCACCATCAAAGGTAACTTCTCCACCGGCTTCACAAAGGCCCATGATACCGTTTGGAATACCAAGCTTACCTTGTCCTGCCAGACCACCGATACCCAGAATTTCTCCTTCCTTGATATCCAGATTGACATTTCGAACCGTTTCACCGGACATATCTACCCATAATTTCCGGATGGACATAATGGTTTTTGCATCATCGAAGTTTCTTACTTCTGCTCTGGAAGAAGAATTCTCAACGCTTCGGCCTACCATGTCTTTCGTGATCTGTTTTACATCTGTCTCTTTTGCCGGCACATCACTGACAACATAACCGTCTCGCATTACGATTACTTTGTCACATACAGCCAGAATTTCATGCAGTCTGTGTGTAATAAAGATAACTGCAATACCTTTTTCTGACATGCTGCGGATAGACTGAAGAAGTGCCTCTGCTTCTTTTTCTGTCAGAACAGCTGTAGGCTCGTCCAAAATAAGAAGCTTTAACTGTTCTTTACTAAGCTCTCTGGCGATTTCTGTAAACTGTTTATGACCAACAGGCATATTGCTGATCGGCATATTTGCATCAATATGAAAGCCCATTTTTTCAATGGCGGCAGCAGCCTTGGCATCCATATCATTATAGTCTAATGTATTTAATCTTTCCCCAAATATTTCGGAAAGCACATTTCGTTTTTGAGATTCTCTGTTTAAGAGAATATTTTCAGTCGCGGTAAATCCGGGAATCAAAGAAAATTCCTGATGTACCATACCAATACCCGCCTCTAATGCGTCAAAAGGGGTATTGAACTCCACTTTTTCACCATTTAAAAGGATATCTCCCTCATATCCGCCGGTCTCTCTGATGACATCCATACCGAAAAGGATTTTCATCAACGTACTTTTACCGGCACCATTTTCACCACAAAGTCCCAGAACCTGTCCGGACTGAAGTGTCAGATTAATGTCTGTCAGGACCTGATTACCAAAAAAGTCCTTTTTAATATTTTTCATCTCCAACAACGGAGCATTTTCATATTCCATATTATGAACCACCTTAAAAGTGGGGAAGGAAAAATCCCTTCCCCACCAAACTGCAAATTAATAAATTTATTTGATTGTAAAATATTTTTCCGGAACTTCAACTTCTGTTGCACCCATGTATTTACCTGGATCGCCCATGATGTAAGTATCCTGATATACAAGGAATGTATTGTCAGATTTAACACCTGTTTCAGCATTTGTATAGCTGGAACCGTTCCAACTAGCTTCACCGGAGAACTGCTGGAATGCTGTTGAAATATCGTCGATATCGCAAAGTTCGCTCTTGCCATCGATTACATTCATAGCATGCTGGGAAAGACCAGCGGATAAGCAGTAACCATAGGAGAATGCCCATGTACCGAATCTGCCTGCACCACCTTTTTCACATATAGCATCTTCAACCTTAGCAAGGATCTTTTCGAAGTCACCATTTTCTTCTGTCAGGTCAATACCAAGTGCTCCCGGGTAACCCATCAGAGGAGATGGAAGGTCTGCTTCGATGAAGTATCCGCCATACTCAAGAAGCTGTTTCAGAAGTGGTTCTGTATGAGCATCGTTTGTACAGAAATATGCAGCATTTTCGCCATATTTTTCTACCCATTCAGGTACTTTCTCAAGAATGTAAGCCTGTGCACCAGCTACACCAACGTCAGATGTAGGGTCTGGAGCTGTCTCTAATACGAATTCCATACCGAATTCTTCACAAGCAGCTTTCATAACAGCAACACGACGGCTCATTGTTTCATAAGACATATGTCTTGGGAAAGAAATGTGAACAAATGTATCACAACCTAATTCATGAGCTGTTTTGATGATCAGGTAACCACGAGCTACGAAGTCGTTGTTACATACAAGATCTGCTGCACTACCGATTTCCGGAAGGTCTTCATGAGACTCACCAGCGATACAGATGATGTCAGGTCTCTTTTCTTTGATCTGTCTGAAAGCTTCTGTTGTTCCAGGTACAGCCTGGTTAACGATGATGGCTTTCATATCCGGATCATCAGAAAGGTTAACGATTGTCTGAATAGTTGTTTCAAGTTCTTCTGTAAAGTTATCTGGGTAAATAGCCAGAGTAACTCTGTCTTCACCGTAAAGTGCCTGGAAAGCTTCTGCACCACGTCTGTCATCTTCAGACTGGGATACGGAACCAGTTACAATACCAATGTGATAATCAGCTGCAGCTTCTTCTTCTGCTGCTTCTTCTGTTGCTGCTTCTTCAGCTGGAGCAGCTTCTTCTGTTTTTGTCTCTACCTGCTCGATAGTTGCTGCGCCATCATTGGAGCTGCCGCAAGCTACAAGGCCAAGTGCCATAACCAGAGCAAGAATCAGACTAAGACTCTTTTTCATAAATGCCTCCTATAATAATAAAATAATATGGTATTTTTGTGTCTGTCTGAAACGTACACTTGGACAACATATTCATCCAGTGTCTGTCTCATACGTACACCCGTCTATTTTACACGGAACTTTTAAAAATGTAAAGTATTTTCCCTATAAAAAGCTTGTTTTTCCTGTAATCTATAGCATATTCTATGCCTATTGGTTCAAATTATCCACTTTGTCTTTGTATTTTACACGATAAATTCTAAGAAGAGATTCATCGATTCTGCTTTCGTCAATGCTTCCGTTTTCATCCTGTACTTCTGCCAAAAGTCCCTCATATGCTTCCTGGAAATTTTCCGGCATGTAGATCATATCAACACCTGCACGAATAGCAAGAATCGCTGCATCCTTAGATGTATGATAATCAGTTACCGAAGCTTCATTCAGGGCACCTGTCATGATAATTCCATCAAAGCCCAGCTCATTTCTCACCAGATCCACAGCTGTCCTGGAGAGACAGCATGGTGTATTGTCACCGGTAATTCCGGATGCAGAAATCGTTCCTATCATCATAAATTCTGCACCGGCATCCAGTGCTGCTTTATATGCTGTAAATTCATTCGTCTGCATGTCTTCCAATGTTCTGTCAGTATTAGCCATTCCCGCGGTCGTAGATTCAATGACACTTCCAAGCCCCGGGAATGTGGTAACACAGGCACTTACATTCTGTTCCTGCAGTCCCTGAATATAAGACGCCGCCATACTGCCGACAACAGATGGATCACTTCCAAATCCATTATTTCCCAATACGTTTCCATCTACTACCGAAATATCTGCGGATGGAGCAATATTCAGATTAAATCCATACTCCGCCAGATATGCACCGGTTTTGGAGCCTGCCTCTTTTGCCTGGGATGCATCACCACTGCTGCCAATGGTTGCTGCATCCGGTGCGCTTTCTGCTTTTGTCTTGGACGCTACCACTGCATCTTTTCCACCCACTTCGCTTACTGCAAGGAAAAGCGTCTGGTCGATCAATGCAGTATTGGACAACAAGGTTTTCACCTGTTCATCATCTTTCAGGTTTCCGGCGGTGTATACCATTCCACCCACCTTATATTTTTCCAAAGCATTCTGTGTCGTCTCTCCGGCTTTTGTAACGCCTTCCACACCGGTCAGCTCATCCGGGGTAACCATAAAGAGTGCTGCTACTTTATCTTCGATCGGCATTTCTGCAATTTTTGCCAGTGCAATTTCGTCCAGAGGGCTGATAACTTCTTCCTCTTCCACCGGTTCTTCCGGCTCTGTGATCAGAATCTCTTCTTCATTCACAGCCATTTCTTCCAGTTGCTCTGCCAACGCTGCTTCCTGCTTTTTGTCCTTTATATTTTGATATACTTTTCTTCCGCCCAGGAATGCTCCACCAAATATTGCCACAACAAAAAGAATCAAAACACAATATGCCAAAATCTGATTTCGAATTCTCCTGTTCCTGCGTTTCATACGCTTCACTTCTGCGGGATCATAGTATTCGTCGTCGTCCTCATCATCGTCTTCATCGTCGTCTTCATCGTATTCATCTTCATCGTCGGCGTCTTCGTCGTATTCATCATCTTCGTCGATGTTATCATCGTCTACTTCATCGTCGACGTCGTCACCGTCTTCGTCGTCCATGTCGTCTTCATCTTCTTCATATACTTCATCGTCGAATTCTTCATTTCGATTAAAATAGTGTTTTTCTTTTTTCTCGAACGTTTTTTTCTTCATAAAGTCCTCCAAATGGTAAGCAAATACTTTTCCACTACATAATACCTTATTTATCGGCGGATTTCTACTGGAAAAGTTTTTTAACAAAAAGTAAGCGGATACAAATCATTCTTTCGACCTGCATCCGCTTCTAAACTATACTATCCAACGGTTTTTTCCTCCATTTCATTGTTTTGGTTGGTATTTTCCATATGAAGTTTTTCTCTTTCGTACTCTTTCCTTTTCTCTTTTGTTTTGTACTTATGTACTGCAACGATTCTCTAAATCTTTTGTTCTCCGTTACTTTTTCCGATGTACTCGACTACGATTTTCCTTGGTACTTTGTTCTTTTGTGCTTTAAACTTAACTTTCTGGTGGTCCGCTCCTCCTTTACTTAGATTTCTCTTCTAAAGAATCCTTTCAATATAATCAACCCCTTTAGAAATCTATATATGAAATCCTAAGATGTTTATTTTTGATTTTAGTCCCTTATCTGTCCATTGGACTGTTCTCCTTTTTTCTTTTTTCAGATTTTGTTGTCTTCCCGGCTAACCCTTTTATTTTCTTTTTTATATTGGGTTTTGTTCCGGTTTTAAATTACCTTCCCATTGGACCTTTCTCCTTTTTTGAGTATTTGGTTCGTTCGGTTTTGAATTATCTTTCCATTGGACCTTTCTCCTTTTCGAGTATTTGGTTTGTTGGTTTTAATTTACCTTTCCATTGGACCTTTCTCCTTTTTGAATATTGGATTCATTTGGGTTGTAAATTATCTTTCCATTGGACTGTTCTCTTTTCTTTAGATTGTTTTTGTTTGTTTATGAGTTTATTATAGCATGTCCTTTCTAATTGTCAACACATTTTTTAAATTTTTTTAAAGTTTTTTGACATTTTTACAAAATTTGACAATTTATCAATTTATATCTATTTTTTCAACGTTTTGTTCGTTTCTTTTGCATTTCCGAACGGAAACCTTTATATCCGTTTCTTTTGCTTTTCCGGACGGAAACCTTTATAATAGAAGCAATTCAAAGCAGAAATAATACAGTAAGCAGAAACTATACTGGCATATCATCAAAAATTATGTAGAAATTTAGGAGGACTTTTATATGAACAATCTACAAAAAGCTTTTGCCGCTGCTGCACCGGGCATCATTATGAATCTGCAGCGTCGTAACATGGAAGGGTATTTCTACGAAGATTGTAAATCCATGGTAGAGGATATTCTTTCCAAGATTCCTGCCGGAAGTTCCATCACATGGGGTGGCAGCGAATCTGTTATCGAAAGTGGATTAATGGATGCGATACAGAATAAAGATTATGTTCTTTTAGACAGAAGTATTGCGAAAACACCGGAAGAAAGAAGAGAATTTTATGGAAAAGCTGTAATGGCAGATGTGTTTCTGATGAGCAGTAATGCGATTACATACGATGGCGAGCTGATCAACATCGACGGTAACGGTAACCGCATTGCCTGTCTGGCACAGGGGCCAAAAGAAGTGTTTATTATTGTGGGTATGAACAAATTCGTAGGATCCGTAGAAGATGGTATTCACCGAATTGAAAATATTGCCGCTCCGGCGAATATCCAGCGCTTGGGAAAAGAGACGCCTTGCAGCGTTCTGGGCAAATGTGCACACTGCTTTGCAGATGACAGTGTATGCAGCCATACTGTGATCACCAGACGTTCCTCCCATAAGGGTCGTATCAAAGTATTTATGGTAGCGGAAAATCTGGGCTACTAAGCAGACATACAGGAAGCTGCCGCTTTCACGAATGAAATTTCGTAAAGCGGCAGCTCCTTAATTAAATTTGAAGATTTTCTGGCTGATCTTATATCCTCCAATGGATACCTTTCTTCCGATTTTCCCCGGAAGATTGGTGTAGCCACACATGATACCGTAACGAAGCTTTTTGAAGCACTCCGGATCTTTCTCTTTCAGGTAGTCCCACAATTCTTTTCTCTTTTCCAGACTTTCTTCCGTCCCCGATATCGCTAATAATATGGTAGATATTACGGTAATGATCTCCAGGTAATTAAAAAGGACCTGACACTTTCTTTTTTCCTGGGAAAGTTCTTCATAATGGCTGCAGTAAAAATCATACATCAGCTTATTGACCTTAATCTGCTGATCGATTCTGGAAATCATGACCGATTCATGAACAGACTGATCCGCACGTCCAATATAATAACGGTAGAAATTTACATC
This sequence comes from Lachnospiraceae bacterium, assembly GCA_051880335.1. GTDB lineage: Bacteria > Bacillota > Clostridia > Lachnospirales > Lachnospiraceae > 1XD8-76. Next base: position 5,735 of record JBJENT010000103.1, on the reverse strand, counting down.
CAGATAATACATTCTTTCCACCTGTGCCATTGGTTCAAACACATAAATATTGTCCACATAAAAGGTATGCTTCGGAAGTTTCATTCCGCAGTCCTTCAGAAGAGCTGTTTTGTAGATCACCGAATGCATTAAAATATAGTGACCTTTCCAGATATGGTGAACATCTTCCCAGCTAAAGACTCTGTCTTCCGGGAAAATATGCTTATACTGCATCACCTTATGGTGGCTTTCTCCTTCTTTGTCATATTCAAAATCACTGATCAGCATATCCAGTTCTTCTCCCGGATTCTGATATTTTCTGAGCACTTCCAGGATTTTCTGATAGGACTCTGCATCTACTCTGTCATCACTGTCTACTACTTTAAAATAGAGCCCGGTAGCTGCCTCTATCCCGGTATTTACCGCGCAGCCGTGACCACCGTTTTCCTGATGAATTACTTTTACAATAGAAGGGTATGCTTCAGCATATTCTTCTGCGATCCGGGCAGTCTCGTCCTTTGAACCATCATTTACAATAATAATCTCTATTTCCTCTCCACCGATCAAAATGGAATCAATACATCTTCTCATATAGGCCGCAGAATTATAGCATGGTACGGTAAAAGACAATAATTTCATTCCAGTTTAACTCCTATCTTTTTTGTATTTATCTGCCCCTTGTAAAACATTCAAATATCTGGTGTATGCTGCATAAGCGGAGGGTATGGGATACTGCTGCTCCATTTCCCTCTTGTCTACGAAAATAAATCCGGCTTTTTCGGCAGCTTCCTCATAAGAAGACAGCTGATCCATCCAGATGCTGTATCCCCACATGTGCCATTCTTTATGGCTGAAAATATGCTTTGCATTTTCCAGTTTCCGGATTCGGACCGGTGCTGGGAAACCGGCTTTCTTCAAATATTCCAGTATGCTTTTCTGCGATTTTTCCCCTTCTACCCATGGGAATTCATACATACCGGCAAGCAGCCCCTTATCCGGTCTTTTCTGCAGTGCTGCTTTTTGATCATCCTGTAAAATAAGTACGGTCTTTTTTTCAATCGTTCTTGCTTTTTTAGCTGTTTTATATGGATATTCCATCATTCTGTCTGCCTGTCTGGCTCTGCAGATTTTACCAAGAGGACATACCTCACACCTTGGCTTTCCGTTTGGCAGACAGACGGTAGCTCCCAGCTCCATCATTGCCTGATTAAAATCACCGGCTCTGTCCTCCGGCATCACGCGCTGCAGACGTTGTTCAAAATCTTTTTTCACCTTAGCATCCAGAACATTTTGATCACACATCAGGATTCTGGTCAAAACACGGAGCACATTCCCATCTACAGCAGGTACTTTTCTGCCAAAGGCAATGGAGGATATTGCTCCGGCGGTATAGCTTCCTATGCCAGGAAGTTTACATAACTCTTCATATTCTGAAGGGATACTGCCCTGATAAACATCCATGATCACAGTAGCCGCTTTTTGCATGTTCCGAACCCTATTATAATACCCCAGCCCCTCCCAAAGCTTCAACAGTTTTTCTTCTTCTGCCCGGGAAAGACTTTTTACATCCGGAAGTTCCGACAGAAACCGGTCATAATAAGGCTTCACTGCTTCTACCCTGGTCTGCTGCAACATGATTTCCGACAGCCAGACATGATATGGTGTAGGATCTTCCCGCCACGGAAGAATCCTTCTGCCCCCATCATACCAGGAAAGAAGTGGATCTGCTATCTGTTCCAGCGGACTGGTATATACCGGCAGGGGTTTTCGAAGTTTCATTTCATCGGCGGTGACTTCACAGTCATATGCCAGAACCTGTACGCCGGCGTATCTTGCTTTTTCCAGTGCCTGGGCAAAATCCGGCTGGGTTTTATAATTGGGAATCACATAACGGATTTTGTCCATTTGAACGACAAAAAGCAGGAAAGCACTATATCCTGCCTCCCTGGCTTTTATCAGCTCATGCAAATGTTTTACTGCTCTGTCGGAAGGTGCATCCGGGAAACAGGCTACGCCATCTTCCTCCAAAGTAACACCTTTCACTTCCACAAAGCCCTTTTTACCGTCTTCTGATTCTATGTAAAAATCAAATCTGGAATCCCCGAAAGTAGTCTCCGGCCTTACCAGTACAGGATTAAGCCCGCCTTCCTCCAACCACTCCTTTACTGCAGCATTGGGTGCCTGGGAATCCATATTAACGATGCGCCCATCCTTTTCCACCGCTACCAAATCATAACCGGTGCTTCGCTTCTTAGCCGGACTTTTTTGGCTTTTCTCTGAATTTTCCCCAGTACTTTTCTTTATATCTTCTCCGGCACTTTCTTCTCTGGCTTTTTCCAGATAAACCACCGCATTTTCCACCAGAAGTTCTTTGCATCTTCCGGTGTTTTTTACATGCACTTTTTCTACTATGCCATCCACGTCTACATAGGCGATGAAGCGATTGGGACGTGATAAAAATCTGCCTGTTTTAATGTTCTGATATTTCATCTATTGGAACCTTTTCATGTTTGTACGGAACACGTGCCGCCGGCACTACTTCCGATGCCGGCCCGGTATGCAGAGCCTGATCGTCGAAGAAAATATGTGCTCCGAATGCTTTTAATACCTCTTTTTTCTGGATACCTCCCAGGAAAAAAGCTTCGTCTATCCTCACTCCCCATGCACGAAGCGTGCGGATCACCCGTTCATGGGCAGGTGCATTTCTTGCAGTTACGAGAGCGGTGCGAATCGGTACCTGATCCGTACTGAACTCTTTTTGAAGATCGGAAATGGTCTTGAGAAATTTTGCAAAAGGTCCTGCCGGGAGAGGATTCTTTGCGTTTTTCTTCTCATTTTCCGAAAACGCTTCCAGGCCTTCGCTCTGGAATATTTTTTCTGATTCATCGGAAAACAAAACTGCATCCCCATCAAATGCGATTCGAATCTGTGAAATAGCGCCCTCACAGTCATATGTATGAATGCCATCACTGCAAATAATACCGGCTGCGATACCGGAATCAATAGCTCCCTGGACATCATCCTCATAGGCAGACAAAAACAGATCCGTCTTAAATGCAGTAAGGTAGGGTGCCAGGGATGCTCCGCTTGCCAGAACTGCCCTGCTGATATCCAGACCATATTCTTTGATGGTGTTAAATACACGAAGAGAAGTGTCCGGACTGTTTCTGGACATAATGATGACTTCTACTCTGCCTTCCTGCCCGGGCATTTTGTTGATATCAAGAAGCGCTTTTACTAACGCAAATCCCGGGCCGGGCTTAAGGATATCATTTTCATGCTCCAGCTGGTATGCGCAGTAAGCGGTTACGCCTTCTCTTTCAAAAATTTCGTTTTCCTTTGTCAAATCAAATAGTGCTCTGGAAGAAACACCGATTACCAGTCTTTTATCTAAATCAAATGCCATACTCAGTCCTCCTATTTTCAGCGGAGTCTGTTACATTCGAACCTTTCTCTGGTGACCAGACAATATTTCAGCTGCTCATAACGATCGTTTATATCCCCGGGTGGAATCTCCACATCGACAGCTATCGACATGGTATTGATCATCTCATCCGTCAATCGTTCTCTCATGGCTACTAAAATCTGTAATTTATCTTCGTAAGTATCTGCATCCAGATATTTCATTACCATAGGATCAACCTGTAAAGACTCCTGTGCACTGCTTTCCTGCTTCTGCTCTGCTGCGGATATGGTCTGTTCCTTTACCTGATCTGCTACAGGTGTGGCCTGCTCCTTTGCCTGGTCTGCCTGAGATGTGGTGCCTTGCTGCGTTTGTTCCACATAAGGTATCGGGCTTTGCTGAGACGCCTCAAAAGTAACCAGTTCAAATCTCCACTGCTGCTTCACATCCGGATATTTTTCTTTATCTACCGGACTCATAAACATGGATAACTCTCTGGCATACATCTGATAGTCTCCATACAGTGCCTGATAGACCACCAATGTCTGTCTGGTCTCCGTCTCCGTGGCGAGAGTCATGATACGATAGCAGTTTCCCTTAAAGTGCCTGTATATCTCATTTGGTCTTGGAAGATCTCTCATACATTTTTCTCCTAAAAATCATACTGTTTTTTCACAGTAACAGTATACTCCCAAAACCTGTACTTGTCATGTATCGTTTCTGCCTGCTCCTCCTTTTTGCAGGCAAATATTTGAAAAATCCCTGCGTTTCCTAAGCTTTCTCCTCTAGAAGAAATTTATGGTAAAAACTGCATCCCGGTACGGGAAAGGAAATTCCGGACAGTTCCTCCTGTAACTTCTGCCTTTCCGGCTCAGACAGCCGGCGGATTCCTTTGTGATGAATGAGGAGCTGATAATCTCTTGTTCCATCTTCTTTATACTCTTTTGTCAATGTAACGCCACTGTTTTCAAATCCTTCCTCACCCAGCAGCTGTTTTACTTCTTCCAGATATTCTTTTTCCATCTGGTGATAGGAAGCATCATCTACGGTTATTTCATCACTGCTCTGGCTCCGGACGCTGAGTGCTCCACCTGCAACCAAAAATAAAATCGTGATTCCAAGGATCAGTTTTACCAGTCGTTTCTGCATTCTCTTTGTTTTGCTTCTCATGTTTTTTTCCTCCCTGCCTGTGATTTATACGGGACATTTTTTAATTGAATGAAATGTCCCCTCTTTTGTTGTTTTCCTTTTGTTGTTTTCATTATGCGGCAGGTACCTGTCCAATAAATGGCACTCAAATATAAAAGGGGCTAAAAGCCCCCTTTATCATTCTTTATTTATTCTTTATTTATTCTTTTCAAAAAACAAACTGTTCCACCAAGCACTTCATTCCGTGCTGGGATCTCCTCTTCCTCTGATCGTAACCGGTTTTCTATTTCAGTGTGATGTACCGCTCCGGCTGTGAAAGGACTACGCCGCCTTCTTTGACATAGTTCGTCCACACATTCTTTACATTATCATCGCCTTCTCCCGACGTGCTTCATCCTTTTCCAATTTGCGAGATCTAATGAAATTTGAAAAGTATGTTTATGCAAACCATCTGCATGGTAGAATTCATCAATGTAATTATACAGCCGATATTCATTCCGTACTCGGTATCGCAATGGCTATTCCTCTGGATTCGGCAACAGTTTCCCTCAAGGACTGCCCTGAATCATTGGCCGCCGGATTCCCGCAGCTTTGCCAATAAAAGCTGTTACTCCGTCCCTCACTTGGAAAAATTATTGGATTCTTCCTTTTCCTTTCGTGAAAAACTTGCTATGATATTTTCAGAAAATCACCTAGCACTGTTTTTCTATAGGTGATTTGTTTTACAGAGTTTTTCATTTTATACAGAAGGAAGGAAAATGGTATGGAAAAAAATTATCGTGCTGAGCTCACCGGTGTATTCGGAGATCCCGTAGATGGCAACCCAACCGGCGTCATGGAAGAAGCTGCTTTTGCAGCAAAGGGATTGAATTATCGGTATATTACCATGAAAGTAACAAAGGATGATTTCTCCGACGCCATGAAAGCAGTTCGTGCTCTTCATATGAAAGGGGTCAATCTGACGATGCCTCACAAAATCAATGTAATTCCATTTCTGGATGAACTGTCGGAAGCAGCCCGCATCATCGGTGCTGTCAATACCGTGGTTGTCCGGGAGGACGGAACACTTTTTGGTGAAAATACCGATGGAAAAGGTTTTGTTCAGGCTTTAAACAATGCCGGGGAAACTCTGGTGAAAAAGAACGTAACAATCCTTGGTGCCGGAGGTGCTGCAAAAGCAATCGCTGTGGAATGTGCTCTTGCA
>JBJENT010000102.1:0-3139 GCA_051880335.1 Lachnospiraceae bacterium | reverse complement strand
TCAGAACATGTAACAGGTTTTGCACCAAGCTGCTGAGCTTTCTGGATAGCGTAAATAGCTACGTTACCAGCACCGGAAACAGCAATTGTTTTACCAGCGATGTCTTTACCGTTGCATTTCAGCATCTCTTCTGTTAAGTATAACAGACCATAACCGGTAGCTTCTGTTCTTGCAAGAGAACCGCCATAAGTAAGACCTTTACCTGTTAAAACACCTTCATAGATATTTTTGATTCTCTTGTACTGGCCATACATATAACCGATTTCACGTCCGCCTACACCGATATCACCTGCAGGAACGTCTGTATCAGCGCCGATATGTCTGCAAAGCTCTGTCATAAAGCTCTGGCAGAATGCCATAACTTCTCTGTCTGATTTTCCTTTTGGATCAAAGTCAGAACCACCTTTACCACCGCCGATTGGCAGACCAGTTAAGGAGTTTTTGAAAATCTGTTCAAAACCAAGGAATTTGATAATACCAAGGTTTACAGATGGATGGAAACGAAGACCTCCTTTGTAAGGTCCGATTGCGCTATTGAACTGTACACGGAAACCATTGTTCACCTGAACCTGTCCATTATCATCCACCCATGGAACACGGAACAGAATGACTCTTTCCGGTGTAGTTAATCTCTCTAATAATGCTTCTTTTCTGTACTCTTCTTCATTTGCCTCAATCACAACTCTTAATGATTCAAGTACTTCTTTGACAGCCTGGTGAAATTCCGGCTGAGCTGGATTCTTTTCTACGACTTTTGCGTAGATCTCATCAACATATGACACTGTAATGTCCTCCTTTAATTTAGTATATAAAAAAATGACTCACATGTCTTTCCTTCCACAAAAAACACATAAGAAAAGCAAAGGACAAAAGTCCTTTGCTTCTGTAGACTTCTTTGTCTGGAATTATTATATTACCTGAAGAAATGTGGCACAAGAAATTTTTATTTCTCACCATGTAAAAATTTTAGGACCATTTTTATGAACTTTGTACAATAATACATGTATACAATATTGTTATTCCAAAAAATCAGACCATTTTCACTGTTCTTTTGTACAAATTTACCACTTTAACGTCCCAAAGTGATTCATGCTCTATTTTTGTCTTTCTTATCCATGTTTTCCAATATTCTTTATAAATATTTTTTCAACCGTTCCATATTCTTCTCTTCAAAGCCCTCCAGTTCCTCTGCCAGTTCTCTGCACTGCCTGCTGGCATTCTCATTTTGTTTCATGGAGCGACACAATTCAGTAACCCCTTTACTGTTCTCCTGAATCAGCATATCTGCCACATGAGTTGTACTGCTGTCCAGCAGACTGCTTACCTGTAATCCGCTCCTTTGCAGTACTTCCTGTACCTGGGAAGGTCTATAACTTTCTGCTTCATTATTGGTCAATTCTTTTAATGCCCGATTCTGTATATCTGCAAACATCATAAATTCTCTGGATGCTTCCACAGACAGATTTTTGTCGTATATCTTTTCTGTCAATGTATCAATTGCATTCATAACCTTTTGCGTGTTTTTCTGTATCTGATGATATAATTTGATGTCTTCTTTTTTCATTATGTTTTCCTCTCTGTCCATAAACCCTGAATATAATATAAAACTGCATGGCAAGCTTTTTCCGGCTTGTCATGCAGTCTTGCTTACTTATCCATAGTATGAGCAGTTGGATAAAAAAATATTCTATTTTCCTATCGGAAAACATATTTCAGATTTCCTTATTCCACAAATTCAGATTTCACGTACCCGGTCTGGCCTTTGTATTTTACTTTACACCAGCCATCTGCCTGGTTCATAACCAGTTCCAGCTTTTCTCCCTGATAGATTACGCCCAGTTTTTCCGCTGTTTCACTGGCTGATTTACGTACATTAACCGTTGTCTTGGCGGTTACTTTTCCATCTGCACCAAGAGAAGAGTTTGCAGCAGCTGCCGGTGTTTCCTGGCTTTCTGCCGGAGCATCACCAGAAGCTTCGTTTGCTGTTTCGCTGACCACTTCCAGGTAATCAGATTTGATAAATACCTCTGTTCCATTATTATCAACTTTGGTCCAGCCATTTGGTCTCTCTTCCAAAACAGTGAAGGTATCACCGATCTGCGCTTTACCGACTTTATCAGCGATCTCACTATCTGAACTTCTCATATTAACAACATCCGTTGCCTTTACGATTTTGGTAACAGATACTTCTTCCGATGCAGTTTCTTCTGTTTCCACATCTGTTTCCTCTTCCTGCTGACTGCTGTTTAAGGCTTCCAGTGCTGCACTAACCGATGCTGTAATCTGATTATCTACATCTACATAATAGGCGGCAAATTTCTCGTCCTCCGCAAGAAGATTCTTAAAATCTACAGACACTTTGTTATTTAAGTCGATTACATCATCTTGAAGATCAATGATATGAATGTACTGAGCCACTTCTTCTGTCAACTCTTCTTCCATATTGATGTAATAACTTCCATCTGTATCCTGACAAACATAATAGGTTACAAGTCCCGGAACATTTCCATCATAGCCAGCCATTTTTACTTCCGTATAGGCAAATACCATATAGGAGTTTTCGATAGGCCCCGGTTTGGTATAAATATTTACTGCCGGATAGGATTCTACATATTTAGAATATTCTCCAATCTGAATCAAAAAAATATCAGATGCCGGTTTCACCAGCGATGCTATGGTTTCTGTATCCCCTTCTGCCATAGCCTTATAATACGTAGTCATCAGCTCATTGATTTCCGGGTGTGCATTCTCTTCAAAAGCAACATCCGGAACAACAATCCCGCTTTCCGTTTCCGTCTCGCCTATGGTTTGTGTAGTTTCAACCTGTTCTACCTTGTTTTTATTTGCAAGAACTCCGGCTGTCATCGTTATCCCCAGACATATAACAAGTACTATAGGCCAGACAACCCTGTTGTGCTCTACCAGAAAATCCTTTACCTGCTCATATCGTTCCATCCACATCACCTGCTGCTTGTGGATCTTATTATTCTTATCAGACATAAAAAACCTTTCTTTCTCTTTTCATATCTCGTTATTATGCAGAGACGTGATTCGCTTTGCAACTCTCGCTCTGATCAGCGGTCGTCAAATGCTCATTCGTGCAAGCACGCTGAGCATTTTCCTCGTCGCCATAACAAAA
>JBJENT010000101.1:0-3140 GCA_051880335.1 Lachnospiraceae bacterium | reverse complement strand
CTTTTCTGTCTTCTGATACATAAGCAAGCTTATTATCAATTGCACTCTTAACATCATGCATCTTTACTTCTTTGCCATGAATATAAACTTCACCGGAAATCTTCTGACCATAGCTGTGGCCAAATACAGACATGGCAAACTCCGTACGACCTGCACCCATAAGTCCTGCAAGACCAACTACTTCACCTGCACGAACTTTGATATTTATATCTTTCAGCACCTGACGGTTCGGATCATCCGGATGGAATACATTCCAATTCTTTACTTCAAAAATGGTGTCACCGATTTCTACACCTTCTCTGGCCGGATATCTGTTAGTCAGTTCACGACCAACCATGGCTTTAATCACACGGTCTTCTGTAAAGTCATCAGAACCTTTTTCGATGGTTTCAATCGTTTTACCATCACGAATAATCGTAACCGAATCTGCTACATATTCAATTTCATTCAGCTTATGAGAAATGATAATACATGTAATACCCTGGGCTTTCAATTCAAACATGATGTCCAGAAGGTTTTTACTTTCTTCATCATTCAGAGATGCTGTAGGCTCATCCAGGATCAATAATTCAACCTTTTTAGCCATCGCTTTGGCAATCTCTATAAGCTGCTGTTTACCAACACCTAAAGTGTTGACAGGGACATTTACATCTTCATGCTCCAGACCTACTTTTGCAAGCATCTCTGTAGCACGCTGTCTGGTTTTCGTCCAGTCAATAACGCCTTTACATTTCAGCTGTTCATTACCTAAAAAAACATTTTCCGCAACGGACAAAAGTGGGCTAAGTGCTAATTCCTGATGAATAATAACGATACCTTTTTCTTCACTATCTTTCAGGTTGTGAAACGCACAGGTTTCACCTTTGTATACCACATCACCGTCATATGTTCCATGAGGATATACGCCGGAGAGAACATTCATAAGTGTAGATTTTCCTGCACCATTTTCTCCGCAGATAGCGTGAATTTCACCTTTTTTCACCTGCAGATTAACATCATCAAGCGCCTTTACCCCAGAGAAAGCCTTGGTAATATGATTCATTTCCAAGATGTATTCTGACATACCCTTACTCCTTCTCTTTCAGATTTCATTTTCACTAAATCAATCGGGCGGTGGCAAAATGCCGCCGCCCAGAATTAATTTTCATTCAGTTGTTCAAAAAACTATTCGAATTATTCAGCTGCAAGCTGATCTTCTGTATAGTATCCAGTGTCAACAAGAACTTCTTTGTAGTTGTCTTTATCTACAGGAATAGGCTCGCACAGATAAGAAGGAACTACGATAACGTTGTTGTTATATGTTGTTGTGTCGTTGATTTCTGGTTCAGCGCCTTCCAGAACTGCCTGTACCATTGTTACACATTTCTCAGCTAAGATACGTGTATCTTTTGCGATAGACATTGTCTGTTTGCCGGAGATGATGTGTTTTGTAGCCATAAGTTCAGCATCCTGACCTGTGATCAGTGGCCAGTTAGCTTCTGTATAACCAGCACCTTCCAGAGCTGCCATACAACCATAGGATAATCCGTCGTAAGCTGTTGCTACGATATCAAGATCTTCGTCAGCATAGTAACGTGTTAAAATATCTTCACATCTCTTCATAGCTGTCTGCTGATCCCATCTTAATGTGTTGTTAGAATCGAAATCTAACTGACCGGATTTACATACTAAAGAACCATCATCTAATTTTGGCTGAATCTGTTCCATCAGACCTGCGTATAACATATGAGCGTTGTTATCATCAGGTGAACCCATGAAAAGTTCGATTGTCTTAGGATTAGCCGGATCAAGGTCAGCATGTTCTACGATGTATTTACCGATTGCTGTACCAACACCTTTGTTATCGAATGTTGCATAGTAAGAAACAGCGTCTGTGTCCATCAGAAGACGGTCATAAGCGATAACTGGGATACCAGCATCTGCAGCCTGTTTTTCAACGTTTACTAATGCGGAAGAGTCGATAGAAGCGATAACTAAACAGTTAACGCCAGAAGCGATCATGTTTTCGATCTGGGAAACCTGAGCCTGAACATCATCTTCTGCGTACTGAAGATCTACTTCATAGCCAAGAGCCTCTAACTGTTTCTTCATGTTGGAACCATCGTTGATCCATCTTTCAGAAGACTGTGTAGGCATTGCAACACCAACTTTTTTGCCATTAGCTTCTGCTGCTGGAGCTGCTTCTTCTGTAGCTTCTGCTGCCGGAGCTGCTTCTTCTGTAGCTGCCGGAGCTTCGGAAGCTGCTGGAGCAGATGAGCTGCCACAACCAACTAATAAGCTTGCAACCATTGCTACGCTAAGGATAGCACTTAAAACTTTCTTTTTCATTGTTACCTTTACCTCCCTGGTTATAATTTGAAAAAGTTGTATTTACAATCCGCTCTGCGGTATTGTACATGTTAAAAAAAGTACATTTACTTCTTATCACAAAAGGAGCCAAAATATGTATGGAAATCTGACGAAACAAAATTTACAATTTTAAATTTTTTATAAAAACATTTGTCATTTTGCACAAATCATCTTTTTTCAAATGTACTAAAGTTATAATATATCACCAGATAGCATTTGTCAATCTATTTTATGAAAAAATAAATACAAATTGAGCCAAGTTGTACATGTACAACTTGGCTCAATACATACTACAAAATATTACAATCTATTATTTCATTATTCCACATTATTCTCTGCAACTTTAGCTGCTCTTGCCGCAACCTCTTTTTCCTGTACATCAGAAGGAGCCTGCTCATAGCGTGCAAATTCATATGCGAAATCACCACGACCACCTGTCATAGATCTTAAATCTGTACAATATCCAAACAAACCTGTCATGGGAATTTCAGCTTCTACTATGGTCTTTCCGCCCGGTGCAGGATTCATTCCAAGAACACGTCCTCGACGTTTGTTCAGATCACCCATAACATCACCGGTGTAACTATCCGGAACTGTTACTTTCAAATTAGCGATTGGCTCAAGAAGAACAGGGCCTGCTTCCATAAAGCCTTTCTTGAATGCCTGTGCAGCAGCTGTCTTGAACGCCATTTCAGAAGAATCTACCGGATGATAGGATCCATCATAAAGAACAGCTTTTACACCAACAACCGGATATGCTGCCAAAGGACCTCTGCTGATGGAAAGATCGG
>JBJENT010000100.1:0-17063 GCA_051880335.1 Lachnospiraceae bacterium | reverse complement strand
TAATCAAATCTCTTGCCGCCAAAAGCACTTCATTTTGGTCATATGCAGGGGTTGTCAAAGTGGAAAATATCCATCCAATTAAGAGTACAAACCAGATAACAGTTATAGTTCCCAATACTTTATTACTCAAAAGTTTATCCCATACTTCAAGGCCTATTTTATATCGAAGAATTGCCAAAATAAGTACCAGAGCAGTCAATCCAGTAAGAAAAAGAACCGGAAAGTCCTTTAAATAAAAGACATGTTCATCCGTATATGCAATCGCACAGGAACCAAATAAGCTGATAACAAAGAAATACACTGCCAAAAGTCCAAAAATTGGGAATACAATATATTTACATATGTTCAACACTGTAGTTTGCAATTTGTTCATTTTTGCTTTCTCCTCGTACTTCATAACAGTTTTACTCATTTATAAGATGATAAATCTCCATCAGTCTGCCATAATTTTTCTCCGGATCATGACTTTCCCTGGCATGCTCACTTGCATTTCTTGTATAACCTTCTACCGTCTCTCCACCTGCGAACATCCTGCATACTGCATCTGCCAGTGCATGAATGTCATTTACCGGATAAAGGATGCCATCTGCTTTTTCCGCACTTTGCCCAGTCGTCGGACGTTCGCCAGCACTACACATTTCTCCATGGAATATACTGGATACGCCACCCACGTCAGAGCACACCGTAGGCACACCCAGAAGCATGGCTTCGCCCACGGAATTCGGTGAATTTTCTATAGAGGAAGGACATACAAACACATGGCTGTCCAGATATCTCTGTTTCATCTGCTCTGCATCCAGACGCCCCAGGAAATGTACTTTTCCTAAGGTTCCTGTCTGCTTCATCAGACTCAATATATATTTTCCATAGGATTCCAGCTTGATCTTTCCCTTCAGACCGGACAATCCTGTTTCAGCTGCAGTCTTGATGATGCTGTTTCCTGCTACATAGATTTCCGCATCCGGATACTTCTTTAAAATCTCCGGCATGGCCTGCAGCATATAGTGCAATCCCTTGATCGGATAATCCCCCTGACTCAGGAAAATGCTGTGTTTTTTGTAGGATTCCGGATTCCACGAACCCTCATAAAAATTGGTCCGCAGAGTTTCATTCATAAAATGATAAGTCACATTCGGATTCCACAGCTTTGTATAATGCTTGTCCCATGCAGTTCTTCCGGTCACATGGCCTACCGATTTTATGGCTTCTATCTCATTTTTTCCACGTAATACGTATTTCTGCTGCTGCTGTTTTAAATTATCCCTTTTCACCTTATCCCGGAAGGTAGTCCGATTCCAAACCGAATCCGGCAAATCTGCACGAAAATGTTCTGCATAAACAGCACATAATCCCTGGATACCAATCAGTGTCCTTTCCGGTTTGCCAAAAGCTCGTACTGCTGCCAGGGTATGAGGATATTCGGTTCCAAAGCAGTGCACAACATCCGGCTGAAACTCTTCCATGATTTCCCGAAGTCTGTCTTCTGTCTCCGTTCGGTATATTTCCGCCTGATGAACATTTTCCGGGAATCCAAAGGCATACAGGGTATTCTCCCCGGGGAGAATAATATTCTTTCCCCAGCAAGACATTTCTCCCTCTGCGGGGAAACATACGCCCAGTTCAATTCCGTTTTCTTTCTGATGCATCAATATTCGATTACTTAGTCCGGTAAGCCATCCTTCTTTATGACTGGCTTCCTGTTTCAAGCTCTGTGCTATCACAGGTAACATGATGTTGCATATCCACAATACGCGCATGTAAAAGTCCCTTACCTTTTTCTATGATTACTCCAAAAAGTATGCCCAATATAATGGAGATCACCATCATAAGGAGCCACTGGAAGTTATTTCTCGGCACAATCTTCTTCGGCACTCTGTCCAGAAAAGCGATATGTATCAGATAGATTTCAAAAGAATATGCCCCCAACACTCCCAGTATCTTTCCGATGCCTCCGGAGATCCATGCTGTGACATTTGTCTTTTCCAACACCTCAAACAGCTGGCAGATAGCCAGGCAAAGTCCCGGTGTGATCAGAATAAAGGGATGCCACCAGATTCCATACTGCCAGCACAGGTTCTGGTCGGTCTGCTGAAAATGCTGCAGAATAACACAGCCCAGAATCGCCATTCCATACCAGGGGATAGGATGTATCTTTTTCCACCTCTCTTTTTTCACCAGATCTGTAAAGATCATTCCCATCAGGAAAATCGGGATTCTGGATACTGCCATCAAGGTCTCTTTATGCAAAAAGGCGATTTCCAGACAAAGTATAAAGAAGAATAATATCTGATAGCTCCAGATCGGTTCTTCTTTCTCATCAATAGCACAAATCACTTTAAATAAAACCGGTGCTAATAAATAAAACCAGAAGACCACTTGTATATACCAGTTAAACTGATTGTCCAAACCATTCATCCATCCTGTCATAGAGAGGTTTTCCAGAAAGTTTTTGCCGGTGTAATAGACTCCGTATAAATCCGTCTGTTCCAGAAACAGAGGAATAAACCAGAGTACCAGGAAAATCAGATAGGCTGGTGCCAGCCTCCACGCCCTGCGTTTATAAAAACTGAGGATATTATCATTCTTCTCCAAAGAATAGTATAACCCGATTCCGGAAAGGAAAAAGAAGATATCCACACCGCCATATCCACTCAGTTTCAAAAAAATGGTCAGTGGGCGGACGCAGGCGAAATTGGCATGAGAAACCGCCACCCAGAGGATGGCAATTCCCATCAGCTGACTTCTATATTTACTTAACAGATTTAATGCTTTCTTAGCGTCTAACGACATGGTCTCCCTCTATTTTCCATAAATTATATTCTTTAGTCTGTGATACACGTCGGAAAGTGCTGAGTCTTCTGCCAGTTTTCGACGAAGCGGTGCCAGTGTCAGCAGCATAATGGTTTTATATTTCAAAAGTTCAGTGGCAGACATATACCGCTTTGTCACCAGCTTATGTTCCTCCTGATCCAGTCTCCGGTTCTCCTTCACTTCCGAAATGCCACCACCCTCATAATCTGATATGATGATATCCGTATATCGGAATGCTGCTTTTTTTACATAAAAGCACCACAAGAAATGATCATAGTCTGCCCGGACTTTCAGGCTGGTATCATACTGCTTTTCCTCAAATAATCGTCTATCATAAAAGCAGGACTGATGGCAGGGGATATTTCGGTAGCAGGTAAATCCGGTAATGGATGGAGCAGAATGTACCATGGCCCCGGTTCTGCTGCAAAATGTATTGCCGTAGTATATAGTTGGAATATCTTTCCTTCTGATCTCATCCTCTTTAATCTGACTAGCCTTATTCTCTACGCTCTGCTTCGATAAGCCCTTCTCAATCCACTTAGCCACATGTTCCAGTACCTGCACATCATGAAATAAATCACCACAATTCAAAAACAGCAGATAATCTCCCTTGGACAGCGAAATTGCCTGATTCATACCGTCATATACATTTTTATCTTCCTGTACATGAACCATGACTTTTCCGACTTCGACTGCTGCCTTTATCCGCGGCACCTTCATCATTTCTTCTACGGAACCGTCATTCGAGCCGCCATCCTTGATGATCACTTCATAATCATCGAAGGTCTGATCCAATATATTTTCCACCGTCTGTATTAATTTTCTTCCCGGTCTGAAACTAACCGTAATAATAGAAAATTTCATATATCTACCCAATTATCTGAATACTTTTTTCATTTATTTTTTCTATTTTTTACTTTTCCATTACTCTTGTATGTCCATAAGAAAAGTCTGCTATATCTACCACTTCCATGGTATCTTTGTCCAAAACCACTATTTTTATCTCTGCACTGCGTTTTTCGGCCGGAGTCGCTGTAAATAGTTCGTTTCCATTCAGATATACACCATAGCAGCCCTCGATTCCGTGATTATACTGGCCGCTTTCGTCAATAAATAAGCTGAGTTCCCCCAAACTGGTCTGCTGAGAAAATCCGGATTGATGGCTGTTCTCAAAACATTCTACCAGTTTTGTTTTTGGCCATACCATAAGCATATCCGTATCTGTTCCCAGTCCATCTATAGATATTCCCATATTTTCCAGAAGATTTCCATAGTAATCATCTTCCAGTAAGGCTGCATCGTTTATTTCCAGAAGTGAAATATACTGATCGTCGGAAAGAAGCATCAAATAGCA
Source organism: Lachnospiraceae bacterium (assembly GCA_051880335.1). GTDB lineage: Bacteria > Bacillota > Clostridia > Lachnospirales > Lachnospiraceae > 1XD8-76. Next base: position 12,898 of record JBJENT010000100.1, on the reverse strand, counting down.
GTCCAGATCCGTTTGCTTCCGAAGCATTTCCTTTTTCATCGCAAGGTATTTCTGATCATCCTCTGCCCATGTATCATATGCAGGATTTCCTTTCTGATTCGGAATCTCATAATGTTCCATGATGTACTGTCCCAAATAAGATGTCACCTTACGTGCTCCGGATGGATTCAGGTGAGAACCCGGATCATATAAATCTGTCTGATAATCTATCACATTTTCATCCAGAAAATTGATATAATTTACCTGATATTCTTCTGCAATATCATATACCCTATTGGCTGATCTCTGTTGTGCCTCCAAGGCTGGGAAGGGAAGATTAACCAGTAATACTTCGATTCCTCTTTCCCTGCACTCTTCTATCATTTTTTGCAGATAAAGAACTCCTGTAGTCTCTTCGTTCAATTTATCTTCTCTTGAAACCTTCGTTTTCATATCCGGAACTGCTACATCGATTCTGCTTTCATCCCCCTTTTCCGGACTATGCGTGGGCTGTATATCCTCTGCAGTCAGCTCGCTCCATCTGGAATGATAGGTACTATAATCCCATAATCCGTAAAGGAGTTTTCTTGCCTCTTCATCTGTAGCATATCCTTTGGCAATCTCCTGTTCCATGCAAGGATCATCCAATAAATCTAGCATGGTTTGAACTTTGGTCAAGCTAAGAGGAAATGCATCAAAGGACAGATGTGTATAGGAAAAATCATTACTTGTTTTCGACTGCTGTTCTAATGCCAGTACATCGATCACTACTAGTTTGGGTGTAGTATAGTCCAATGCATTCTTCATGACCCAGTAAGAGGTAGCCAGTCTGTTATCATGTCCTCCAAAGTTATAGGAGACGATTCCATAGTCCTCCCACAGTTCCATAGGATATACTCCATTCATTACATGACTGGTTCCGAAAAAAAGTACATCAAAGTTTTCTTCCTGCTGGAAAAAATCCGCATATTTAATAACACTGTCTTTTCGCTGCATCAAATCCCCCAGCTTATGCAGTATAATCCCTGTCAAGCATAGAATGATAACGCATCCGAATAACCGCTTTATCTTTTGTTTCATCTTATATCTCGTTTCCTGCTTCGTCCTGTATCAATTCTTTCCAAATATTTTCCTAGAACTGGAAGTAAATAAAGTTTGTTGCATCATATCCGGGTCCCCAGATTCCAAAGGTTAAAATAGCGCAAACTGAAAAAGAAATGATGATCCATCTCACCCAGTCATCCTGCTGAATAATTTTATGTCGTATCACAATACCATATCGCCTGCACAAATCAGCAATCAGTAAAACACCGATACAGATCAGCATAAGCACAAAATTACGAAAATCCAAACCGCATTCATACAAGGAACCATCTATCAGTATCCATGGATTTCGAACCGTTATCATACTACGGATGACCTGAAATGCATGACCAATATTTTCCGCCCGAAAAAAGATCCAGGCAAAATCCACAAGGCAAAACGTTAGAAGCATTTTCATAGCTTTATGCCCTAAGGACTCCCTGTGCAATCCGAAGAGCTTCACCAGCCGAGAACATAGGGGTGAAAAAATCTCTTCCAGAATCTGATAGAGTCCATTTAAGCCTCCCCAGACTACATAAGACAAATCTGCTCCATGCCATAAGCCACTCACCAGGAAAACAATCATTTTATTCAAATATTTACGACATTTTCCTTTTCGATTTCCTCCCAAAGGAATATAAAGATAATCCTTAAACCAGGAAGTCAAGGAAATATGCCATCTGCGCCAAAAACCGGATACACTTGTAGATAAATAAGGTGCATCAAAGTTTTCCATCAAGGTAAATCCAAGAATCTAAGCTGTCCCAATGGCAATCGACGTATACCCATAAAAATCACAATAAATCTGAATGGCAAACAGCACCTGTGGCAACCACCAGAAACAGCCCCGGAAATGCAGCCTGATCTGCGTAAACCGTATCCACAAACAGTGCAATACGGTCTGCCAGAACAATCTTTAGGAAAAAACCCCACAACATCATCAAGAATCCTTCTCTCGCCCGTTCATAATCAAACTTATGGGGAACAGACATCTGCTTAAGGAGATTCTTAGAACGTTCTATCGGTCCTGCTACCAACTGTGGAAAAAAAGAAACAAAAAGCGCATAGCTGCAAAAATTATGTTCTGCTTTTATTTCATCCCGATACACATCCATGGTATAGCTCAGTGCCTGAAACGTGTAAAAAGAAATTCCAACCGGTAAGATGATGTCATAAACAGGCATATTCCATTCGATATGAACACGTGCAAGTACTTTGCCTAACAGATCCAGCGCAAAATTCAGATACTTAAACCAGAAAAGCACACCCAGATTGAGCACAACGCTTCCGGCAACAACATAATTCTTATATCTTCTTTCAACACTGCTTTCATACTGTTTTCCCTTAATCCGTTCTAAAAGAAGTCCACTCACATAGGTGATCACTGTAGAAAAGATAATGAGGACAATATATTTTGCATTCCAGCACATATAGAAATAATAACTGCTTAATAAAAGCCAGTATTTTTTCCATCTGTCCGGAATGACAAAATAAAGGAAGGTTACAATTGGAAAAAATATCATAAAATTGATGGAATTAAATAGCATATCTTTTTATCCTTTGTTTCTTAGACGATTGCTTTCTTACTTTCCATAGAAGGTACTTTCTTCTTCCTCTTCGTCTGTGCTTTCATCATTGCGGCACCTGTCGGTATCACAATCGACACAAGACTGATCAGCTCTGCCAGTCTCCATATCATTCTTTCACGTACTTTCACAAGTACGGTACCCTGATATCCGTTTGGCAGACTCACCCGGATTCGATTGTTTTCTCCATATCCTATAGGCAGAACCATACCGGTTGCCTGATCTACCCCTCGATAACAGGGATAGTAGAACATGGGCAGGTCAACATAGGCATCCGCACCTGAACCATTGACACAGTAGACAGCCAGATTGCTCCCTTCTTTTTGTGCGATGCCGATGCTTACTCCGTCTCCGGAAGGGATCACCTTTCCATCTACATTGGAAGCATCCGTTCCTGTCAGCAGATATTCGGTCTGATCCAGTACTTTCGCCATGGCCTGATATTCAAAATATCGTGCTGTTACCGTATCTCTGGAGAGCATCTCATGGTAAAAAGCAGACATACCAACCAACGTCAAAAGTCCCAGCGCCAATGCTGCAAATGAAACGATGGGAACACTACGGTTTCTTGCTTTCTGAATATCTGTAATCTTATCTTCTCCGGAAATCAGTTCCGAATGTTCTATATTTTTCCATATAGCCAAACTGCACACTGCTGCAAGTGTAGCAAACAGCGTGGCAAATCCCAAAAATCTCCATGGGAACTGAATATGGCTGATCAGAGAACTTAAAAACTTTACTTTACTTTGCAGTGCATCGTAAGGGAACAGATTGGTAGACAGAAAAAGTGCTACCAATCCAAACCCTGTACAAAGAAGCCCTACATACGATATGTTTTTATTTTTTTTCTGCTTCCATGCTTTGGGACGATACACATAAAACAGCGTGATAGAAAGAGCCAGTGAAAGACCCAGTGCCAGGCCAATGGAGTGGCCCATTTCACCGGAAATACCATCACCCGCACTCTTATCTGCTACTAAACCATTAATAAACAGTTTAAACAACTCTGTTACAAAAGCCCCTCTTCCCTGTATCGCCCCTACATAGGTTCCACCCGTCTTTACCTGATAGGGATCTCTATATACATTTAGAAGAGGAAGAATAAACCAGAGATTCCATCCAATTGCAGCCAGAATACCCTTTCCGATATTCAGTAATGCTGCTTTATCCCAGATCCACTTTATCGCAAAGATGCAGAAGAGGATCAGGAATACCATAAGCATCTCACAGGTCAGAATATGGGACTGGATACATCCCGTCACTCCCAGAGCCAGATAAATCCAGCTGCCTTTTTCCCGTATCAGATATAAGCCCACTACCACCAGTGGAAGAAAAGTCAGCGCTGTAAATTCTCCTACTGCGCCACGCATATAGATATCCATCAAGCGGTAAATATTCAGCGTATAGAGCATGCTTCCCAAAAGGGAAATCTGCTCATCGTTTGTGATCTTCCGAAAGCAGTGATAGCAGATACCTGCTGTCAGCAGATGGAATAAAACAATATATAGTTTATATGCTGTCTGAAGACTATAACCAATCAACGTAAGGATAGCAGGAATGTATAAAAAGAAGTCTGCATAAAACAGTGACGTCCCATATCCAAATTCGTTCCACCAGTTAGGCTGTATGCGAACAGGGAACTGGCCGCTTTTTAAGCCTTCTGCAATTCCCTCGATACGATATAGGTGAAAGGTCATATCTGTTCCCTGAATCAGATAGTCTGTCATCAGTGGAATACTGGCTGCAAATGTGATGGCAAGCACTCCGACCCGTGCCAGACGCTTCTGCTGGCATACTGTTTCGCTGAAGCGACGCCCTTCATATCCTTCCAAATCAAAAAACAGGAAGATAAGCATCAGCAAAAATAACGGAGTATAGTTCGGAATTCTTTCCACATCCACACGGTTTATTTTCAGATATCCGGCTCCACAGTACCGCATCACAAGCTGCAGACATCCTTCTCCCTTCATCCAGGCATGAATCATCTGCCTGTTATGAAAAGACTTCAGAGAAACCGGTCTGTTTTCATCTCCAATGTCTTCGTTGATTGCGCCATAATTTCCGTTTGTGCTGTAAACATTAAATCCGTTGTCATCACAATCCGTCTCATATTCTACATAAATCTTATAAGTACCGGATTTTAACGGGATGCTCTCCAACTGTAAAAATGCCCCACCGAATTCAGAAGACTTATCAATATAGGCTTCCCCATCGCTTCCTGCCTGTCCGGCATAAAAGACACCTTCTGAGGGATAAATGGTCTGCATCAATTTTTTCTGGCTCATAAGCACCAGAAGAAGAACCAGACACAGTCCTGCCTGTATCAGATATATTGCTGTCCTATGCTGTTTTACGTAATCCACCCATTTTTTCATATGTTTCCCGTTCGCTCATCCTATTTTTTATTGGAATATCCAGTTTCGGTAAGGCAGAATCCGAATATCCGTACTGTAGGCACTCCGCAGGAATAACACGAAATACCCCAGAAATGCCAGTCCAACCATTACCGTCCAGAATATCCTCTGTTTTTTATCTGGTATCCGAATCAAAATCCCCGGTACCAGAAAGATATTGGTTATATTTAAATAAAACCCGATTCTGGAGATCTCCGGTATAAACGAGGCAAAGGTATAGAGCACCAGAGCCCCCAGATTGCAGTAAAAGTAAAATCTATTTGCCTTATGATCTGCAATGGCTTGTTTATAGTAAATCAAAGATAGTACCAGTATTGCCACACATTTTAAGATGTTTGTAATGGAGGTCTCTCCGGTATCAAACATAGATCCTTCATAAAAAGGATAAAAGGTAAAGATGATTTTCCGATAAAAGTCCTGAAACAGCAACAGACTGGCACAGCCTGCTACCAGCAGGAGCATATGCCATTTTTTCCAGGCTCTGGAAGCCAGAAAATAAAGAGGAATGACTACCAGCACCGATTTGTGGAAGCAGGCTCCCACACATATCCACAAAATGAACTTGCCCCATTCCCCGGACAATACATATTTGATGCTATACAGCGCAATGGACAGCACCAGATAGTAGCGAACAGAGTTCAAGCTGGAAAAATAGTATCCTGCGGTCATAAAAAGGTAAATACTGTAACAGAACTGTTCACTCTGGTCGTAAATTCCCCGGACAAAAAACAGCACAGTAAAAAAGGAGAAAAAAGCAAAAATAGGCAGATACTGATCATGATTCAGCATCGCCTGTAATGCCCTGACTACCCATACAAATCCAAACTCAAAAGCCACGTGCCGGTTCTGCTGAATAAGCAGAAAATCGCTGCGGTACACCCAGTAGTCATTGCCCACTGCGATCCTGCAGGAAGAAACTGCAAACAATAGCAGAAAAACTGCAATCACCAGAACGATGTTAAATAATTTCTGTCTGGTCAGACTCTTTCTCCCGCTCCCGATTGTTTCTCCATTTGCCGGCACTTTGGCATTCTCTGCAAAAGATACTCCCCTGGCTGCCGGCAGATTCACATACCATGCCAGTCCAACTGTAAGTACCGTCAATATCAGATATATGAAAATACTGTAATCTATCATCTGCCAGTCCCTTCTCTGATTCCCCGTTTCATGATCTCATATGCCTGCTTTACGCTATAATCCCGGCACATTTTATCTTTATGCGCCAACAGAAACCGAAAGGCCCATAGCCTTGCAAGTCTGCCATACAGGAAATGATAAAGAACTCCCCTGTCAAAAAAGAATTTCTCTGTATATCCTTCAAACCAGGTGGATTCGCCTTCCGCTTCCCTGCCTATGGTAACAGGAGACGCATAAACCTGATATCCTTTATCCATAAACTGTTTAATAAACAGACTGTCCTCACCGGCACTATATTTTGCCCCGCCGCCAAACAAAAGAGAAAACGTCACTCCGGATTCTAAAAGCTTCTCCCTGCGGATAGCAAAGCTGACTGCTCCATATCGTCCACAGTTATACCAGTGAACTTTTTTCCACTGGGCATTGTGGTAGGTCTGGCGTTCCTTCCCAATTTGAATATTGAACACGATCATATCCGCTTCCGGATGCTGTTCGAATTCCCGAAGCATAGCTTCCTCGTATCCATCTTCATAGATGATATCCTGATCCGAAAAGAGGCAGATATCTCCTGTGGCACGCATCAATGCAGTGTTCCGGCTAAGTCCCACACCTCGCTCTGCCATATGGTACACCTGCAGGGTAGGGGATTTATCCGCATCACAGTTCTTATCTGCATTCAGCTCCCTATCCCCATTCTGATTCCTGGCAATGTCAACAGGTATTGTTTCGACCTCATAACGGTCACACTGATTGACCAGAATCGCATCAGACTGTATATTCATTTGTTTGATCAGCTTCATCGGTTCCTGATTCACAGCTGCAATCAGAACCTGTACATTTTGAGCCATATCTTTTCCTCAATCCGATTTTGATGTCTATTTCATCCTGTTATCCAGACTTCCGTATAAATTATCTTCAAGCATTTGGTTTTTTCCCAAATACATGTCCCGGCAGTTCATATGCTTTCACCAGCTTCTGGTCTGCATCTGTCAAAATCGCTACAATCACCTTCACATCGCATTTCACGCAAAGAGACAGCATCTGTTCGATTTGTTTTCCATTATGAGCTCCGGCTTTGACCAGCAAAACCACTTCCTGTTTTTTTGCCAGTTCTTCTGGCGAGATCGTAGTATCAACCGAAATCTGTTCTATTTCTCTTCCCCCTGTCAGTACCTTTAAAAGTTCCGGCATACGAGGATCTTCCATGGTTCCTGCCATTGGGATATGGTAACGTCGCTCAAAAGTAATAGGAACATAAATGGAATCATCCAATATAAAATAGCAAAACATGGACAGCAGGGCGATAAATACAAAAATCACCAGCCCAAGCATACAGGCACGGAAGGTACGTACGTCTGCTATCACCAGACTTGCCTCTTCGGGCTGCTGCAAAATCCGCACTGCTGCGATTTCCTTTTGATTCTCCCCAAAATCCTGCATAGCCAGAACAAGGGCATCATTAATCTGCATGGTCAACTGAGGATCGTTGGTGGTCACGGTAGTTGTCACGATACGGGTGTCGGAAAGCATGGTGGCATAGAGACTTTCTCTGAGGGCATCTTTACCCACTTCTATCCCCTGATCCTTCAGATAACCTAAAATACCATCCGTAAATACATCATCTGTAATCAATTGGGTCCAGGTAGTCTGGTTAAAGTAGGTGTACTCAGTACCATCCGGCTGCACTGCATAATCCATATAAAAATCGGTCACCGCCTCATATTCTTTGGCCGGTCCAAAGGTAACATGCTTCAGAAAATATGGTCCACCCACCAGCAACACGCCAAGTACTGCCGCCAGAATCGGAATCCATATTTTTTTCAGTAATCGGAGAACCAATAATTTCAAATCAATCGGCTCTGAGCCATAGTTGCATTCCCACATGCTACTTTCCTCTTTTAATCAGACTTCTTTCCTGCCTGTCCTTTTTCAGGATTTTCCCTCAGCTTGTCTGATCTCTCATTCTTCCTGCTTCTTTGCTTCCATTACTTCCTGCTGCTTTTCCAGCACTTCCGCCTCATGGGCTGCCCGTTCTGCCAGTTCACGTTCTACCCGTTCTCTAGCTTCTCTATCCAGTCGTTCTTTCTTGGCCCGAAGTTCTTCATTGGACTGCTTCATGGCAGTAATCTGGGAGGTTTCGATTCCTTCAGTGCTGTCCGGAGTCAGAAGAATCTTTAAGGTCAGGAACATCAGTTTAAAGTCCATCCATACAGAATAGTTCTCAATATAATACAGATCCAGTTTCAGCTTATCATAAGGTGTTGTATTATATTTTCCATACACCTGGGCATAACCGGCAAGTCCGGCTTTTACTTTGGTTCTAAAGGCAAACTCCGGCATGATCTCCAGATACTGTTCAATGATCTCCGGTCTTTCCGGTCTGGGCCCGATAAAGGACATATCTCCCTTTAAAATATTGAAAAGCTGTGGCAGCTCGTCCAGTCTGCAGGTTCTGATAAATTTTCCAATCGGAGTAATACGATCATCATTTTTGGATGCCAGTCTGGCAACCCCATCTTTTTCCGCATCCACTCTCATGCTGCGGAATTTCATGATTTTGAATTCCTTGTTGCCTCTTGTACATCGAATCTGCTTATAAAGAATAGGACCTCCGTCATACAGTTTTACAGCAATTGCAGTCACCAGCATAAATGGAGAGGATACAATAATAAGGATTAGAGAGCATACAATATCAATCAATCTCTTTAGAAAGCGCTGTTCAAAAGAAAGATTGTATTCCCGGATCAACAGAATCGGGGTATCAAACAGGTTCAGCTGGTCTGCTCCCTTTAAAATAACGTCCGTAATCTTTGGCATAATATAGACACGGATGGATTTTCCATAACAGTATTTCAGGACTTTATTTCTCACATCCGTAGGCAGGTCCCACAAAACCACTGCATCATAGCGCTCCAGAATCTCTGTAAACATACTGTCATATCCCACACGATAGCTGATGCATTTACAAACATTGTACTTATCTTTTCTGGTATGAAATTTTGCCACAATGTCTTCATATGGTCTGTCCCCATAGATTAGAAGCATCTGTTTCGGAGCAAAAATGCAACTGTAAATAAAGCTGGCTACAAAGTTCCACACAATGATGATGGCTGCATCAATAGCTGTGATCGCCAGGAAGTACTGAGGTCTGGCCAGACGCATGATCATCAGGGAATCCTGAAAATAGGTGATGATATTTACCATAACCGTTGCAAACAGCTGGGAAAAAATGATTTCTGAATTCCGGTAATATCCGATCTTCATTCCACCATACATCTTGGCAAAAGCAAACATCAGAGCTGCATAAATGAGGATAACCAGAATGTGTCCTCTGTTCCAGAATGGCAGTAACACCTCGTAAGCCAAATACTGATACCACAAATGCCGATATACCACGATCTGTGCGACCAGGCATACCGCTGATAAAGATAATTGTACGATTCTCTTAAACGATTCTCTTTCCTGCATTTCTTTCTATAATGTCCTTTTCTTTCCTACGTTCTTTTCTCGATTCCCTTTTCTCAGATTCTCTCATCGAAAATGCTTTTCTGTTTTTACTAAGTTCTTCTCTTTACTGCCCTTACAGCCCAGAATACAAAATAATAACAGCTTGCGGCCACAGACAGTCCCGCTGCCCTACGATATAAATTCCAAATACGCCTGAGAGCCTCAATTTTATTGGAGGATAGTGACTTTCCTGCCCGCCTGTAAAGTACCAGATTTTCATCCAGTCCATAAGCAAGCTTTCCGGTCTTCAAAATCTGCCACCAGGTAGCAGTATCCTCACTTTTGATATAAGGCATCTGCATCAGATCCTTATCAATCTTTTCTGTGTCCAAAAGCACTGTGGAGGTAAAGATTGTGGTATTCCCCAGTGCCTGCTTTAAATTCAGAGTCTTCGGCACACGTACTACCTTGCCTGTGCCTACTGCATTTTCATCCGCAAACTCATATCCACTGAAAACAAATCCTGCTTCCGGATCTTTCTTTTGCAGTTCTTCCAGAAAATGCAATTCCTTTTCCAGCTTGTCCGGCACCCATAGATCATCTGCATCCAAATATGTGATAAAGCGCCCCTTTGCCAGTTCCAGCCCTTTATTGCGGGCACCCGCAGCGCCATTATCACCGTCCTGTCTGGTGATGACGATTCGGTCATCCTTTAATTCCTCTACCAGCCTTGTCATCACTTCTAACGTGTGATCGGTTGAACTATCCTCCACCAGAAGAAGCTCCCAGTTGGTATAGGTCTGCTTCCGAACCGAGTCTATGGTTTTCTCTATGAACTTTTCTGCGTTATATACCGGTATAATAATACTAACTAACTGGTTCATAAAAGTCCTTCTCTATATCTCTTTATTTTTTTATTACTATATTTCTTTATTCCGCCTGACCATATTTCCCATGCAAATCTTTTACAATATAAAGTAACTGTTCACTGCATAGTAAAGTTCCGGCTTTGCTCCATAAATGGTATAATCCCCAGAGCTATTAAACAGTAACAAAAAGTCAAATATCAGCGTAAACAGAACCGCCACAGCAACAAAACTGCTGAGTATATGGTAGGCTCTCCCTTTTCGCTCTCCTGCATGCTGCAAGAGCACACCTGCTGCCAGACAGGAAGGGAAAAGTACCGCGAAGCTGATATCCGCTGTATATCTTTGTAATATCCCTGCAATGGTTGCATCTGCGCACCCCAGGAAAAGTGCCATCAGCATTCCTGTTACAATCATGCTCCAGACTTTATATTTCTTCAGAACATCTTTCACCCAGAAGCTGCCAAGGCATACCCAGGATATCAGGTTGGTAGCAAAAATACCACCTACTACAAACTCTACTATCATTTTGCCCATATATCTGCTGGAAATAACAGAAGACTGGATATATGGGAAATTCCCCAGAAAAACAGGAGGCAGGAAAAGCAGTGCCAAAACGCCGCTTCCCAGACGATCCAGATTAAATCCTCTCCTGGTCATATCATTGGTCGTTAAATTATAGTTTGCGCCAAAGTCAGTCACAGAACCAAAACGACTGTAATTATAGAACATCATAAATCCGCCTATCAACACATAAGGCAGACAAAATGCCACTGTATTTACGATGCTTTTTCTGCTGAAAAGTTCTCTTTTTACAAAGACTTCTTCCCAAAACAGCGGAATGGCAAGAAGCGACAAAAGTAGCATCTGGGGCCTTCCTCCTGATACAAGTGCCATACACAAAGATCCCAGTGCATAACATACGGTCTTTGCTTTGCCCTGGCTGATGTTCAGTCCTTTCAGCCATAGTCCGATTCCCCATACTGTTAGCGCATTGGCAGTAATAATCGGTATATCATAAAAATCCGGACGCATATACAGATAGAAAAAGTTTTCTGAAAAAGCCATCAATATGGAAAGCAGTGGCCAGTAAATAAATGGTACCTTCGGGAAGTACCGAATCATCAGCTGCCGGATCAGATAAAAGCTTCCTGCCACCAAACATAATGCAAAAATCAACGCAACCGTTGCGTTTAGGAGCATCTTTCCGGTAAACAGATAGACCGGCAGGTATACCAATAGTACCGGAGTTATTCCGAAGTAACAGTAATACTTTCCTTCAAAAAATGCCCTGTCCCATAAATATGTCACATCTCCCAACTCTTCTCTGGCTGTATAATCATATGGGTTATCCAATGCAAGCAGACTCTCATCCGCGCTTTCATAGAGATAAAAATGCCCATCTGCCAGGGCTCTGGTAAGCTCTTGATATTCCGGGAAATTAGTCGCATTAAAAGTATCTACATTGCTGCGCCAGGCTGCAAAGGTTGCAAGCAATGTCACTGCACATACCAGACTGCCCATAAGCAGCTGTCTTTTACATCTCTGATCAAACATAATCTGGTGAAGAAAGCTCTCTTTTCTCATTGAAACCAAAAATGCTATTATAAGATACATCACAAGCATTCTGGTAAGACGGAAATGAAATGGTTTTCTGGCATTACAAGAAATACCATGAATCTGAAATGCAGTTCCCGGGTCCACACGGAATACCAGTTTAATGGAATGAGCATTACCATAAGGATGAATGGTAAAGTACTTGGAATTCGGATATCCACCCAATATGGTCTGTTCTGCCATACCATAGCTTTTGCTGTTCCCATCATCTGAAACCGCAGTTCTGACAAAAACAATACCATCGCTGAAATCCATATCCAGATGCAGATTATGTACATCCATATCCAATCCTTCTGCATAGAGAGTCACTTCCTCTCCCTCTACCACATAGTTTCCACTTGGTGCATCATAGACCGCCTCCTGGCTGACACTGAAATATGGCGTAAGGTCGATTGGTTCATAATTTATACTTCTAACTGCGTTGAGATTAAACAAAAATGTCTCTAAAAGAAGTACCGGAATAAAAATAAGTATATAAATCAGGAAATGTCGTGTTTTATCACTCTGTTTGTTCCAAAAACCTGCCAAAGGGTTCTGTTTTATCTTATATATCATTGGAATTCATTCTCCTGTTTTCATGAATACCCTTATCCTTATATGGGCGTAGTCATACATAATTATCATATCACAGTAATCCTTTTTCGTCATCCCATCTTTTCTCGCCTGCATCTATTGCAAACATCGTTTCTCATGCAAATAATGCTATCTAAAAGAGGCTGTCGCTTTAACGAATGAAAATTCGTGAAGCGGCAGCTTCCTTTACGTGGTT